>JBPBPY010000085.1:0-22221 GCA_050954505.1 Janthinobacterium lividum | reverse complement strand
GTGAAGTGTTTACGTCGATGCGCGCGTCCGGCAAGGAAAATCTCATGAGCTGGATTCAGACCCAGCAAGCCGTCGCCAGAAACATGAATTGAACGAATCTGAGCAAGGCGTTTTGTGCAGCAAACCGGGGACCGACATGGACAGGCAAATGAAAGACGATGAAGGCGATGGCAGCACCGGCAGTGCCACCATCGAACGCAGCATGGCGCCACCGAGCATGGAAACACTCCAGGCCACGTGCGCGGCGCTGCCTGGAACGAAACGGCTGGGTGATCGCGAATGCGAAGTCATCTATGCCCAGGGTTGGCAGCTGTTTCAACGCGGGCTGTTTGCCCAGGCAGCCGAGGTGTTTGCAGTGCTGGCGCTGTACCGGCCACTCTCGCCTCGTTATTTGAATGCCCATGCCATGTGCCGCAAACTGATGCATCAGTATGACATGGCGGTGCTCCTCTTCGTTGCCGTACTGACCGTCGACGAAGACGATCCGGTACCGGCCATGCATCTGGCCCAATGCCTCTTTGCCATCGGTCAGGACGCAGTCGGATTCGATGCATTGCGGCTGGTCATTGTGCGCGCCGGCAATGCGGTTGAGCATGCCGAGCTGGCCGGCCTGGCCCGCCAGTGGCTGGCTGGGCAAGGGGAAAGCAATGCATGATCAGGCAAGCTCTGCAGCCAACTTGCCTGTCCCCGGGCAGGCGAAGCGCAGCACCGGCAACAGCGAGGAGGCTGCTCCAGGCCTGCGCGCGCACGAGCGCACGCGATCCGAAGCGCAAGGCAGCCCAAACGATGGCGCACAAACCGATGGCGTACGAAGCGGCGCGTTGCATGACATCGGCAGCGCCGGCGCGGTTGCCCCCGTGCTGCGGCCGGAGGAAATACGCATGCTGGCCGAGATCGGCTTCATGGGCTGCGGCGCCGGTCATACCGGTGCCGCGCGGCTGTTGTTTGAAGGATTGCGCAACCTGCGCCCGCAGCGCGCGTTTGCGTATATCGGCATGGCAATGTCACGGCTGGAAGCAGGCGACCATGACGAAGCGGTGCGCATCCTGCGTGAAGAAGGCTTGCGCAACAACCCCGGCGATGACGAGTTGCTGGTGTATCTCGGCCTGGCCCTGCGCCTGGCCAATCGTTCGGCAGAAAGCACGCGGGTACTCAGGCAGGTGCTGGACCAGAACACGGCACAAACCCCGGAGCTGCGCCTGGCGCGACGCTTGCTGGGCGAACCCGCAGCGAGAACGGGAGAAGATGATGGGACTTGATACATCGGTCATTGCCATGATCGAACAAATCAGGGAGATGCCGGCCGATGACCCGGCGCCGCCGCTGATGACCGACGACGCCGCCCGCGGTGCTGCCCGCCTGTCCGACCTGCTGGGCGTGGAGGAAGGCCCGGCCACGGGTGCGATCAATGCCGCAGGACCGGCACGCGGCAGCAACGACAATCGCGGCACCCTGGGCGATGCCATTCTTGGCCAGCTCGACCGCATTGGTGAAAACTAGCAGGCCATGGTCAAGGATGCGCACGAAGCGCTGGAGCATCTTGATGTCATGAGTTTGCCGCAACTCCTGGGAACCCAGCTCAAGCTGTCAGCGACTTCACTGCAGATCGAGGTGATCAGCAAGGGTGCCTCGCTGGCAGTACGGCATCTTGATCAACTGACCAAACTGCAATAACCGGGACCACCCATGCGCACAGATCGTCGTGACACGCTGCAACTGATCAAACACTTCCTGCGCGCGTTGGCCTGCACGATGCTGATCAATTTCATGCTTGCGGGCTGTGGTGCTTCGGCAGATCTGCTGACCGACATTCCCGAAAGTGAAGCCAATGAAGTCTTGTCGGCGCTGCTTGAGGCAAACATCCGGGCAAAAAAAGTGGCGGGCAAGGAAGGCGCCGTCAGCTTGCAGGTGGAGCAAGCGCAGATGGCGCGCGCCATTTCCACACTCGAAGCCGAAGGCTTGCCACGCGACCGCTATGTCAGGATGGGCGATGTATTCCGCAAGGAAGGATTGATTTCCTCGCCACTGGAAGAACGCGCACGTTATCTGTGGGCACTGTCGCAGGAACTCTCGGCGACAATTGCCTTCATCGACGGTGTGGTCAAGGCCCGTGTCCATGTCGTGCTGCCGGAGCGCAGCAGTGGCAGCGACCCGGCCATGCCCTCGTCGGCGGCGGTGTTCATCAAATACCGCCACGGCTACAACATCGACGACTCGATCCCGCAGATCAAGCGGCTGGTGGCCAACAGCATTCCCGGTCTGAGTGCAGAAAAAGTATCAGTGGTCTTGCTGCAAGCGATGCCCAAGCCGGCTGGTGACGGTTCCCGGGCCGGTCCTGTCGCCACAGCCAGCCAGCCCGACAGCGGCATGGCTGGCCCGCTGCCCTTGTATGGCTGGCTGGCGATCGGCCTGACGGTCCTGGCGGCATCAGGCTTGGTTGGCTGGCGGATCGCTGGCAAGCGGCGCACGGCGGGTTACGGAACAACAGGCGGTCCAGGCAATGGCGGCATCGACGAGACAAATGGGAACGGTGGCGCAGGCAACGGCAATGGTGGCGGTGGTGCTGGTCTGGCCGGGCGCACACTGGGCGGCTTGTTTCGCCGCAAGAACAGAATGACCCCGGTTGAACCATCGTGACCGGGATTGCAGCCGGCACGGATGCTGCGCAACTGCGGGCCTTGATCGCGCACCACCCGGATTTGTTCCGCTTGATGTATGCGTTCAATTATGCCCCGGCCGACTACCTGCATCCGGCTCGGCAGCAGCAATTCCTTCCCCTGCCGCTCAACCAGCGGATCTGGGAGACGGCGCGTGCGCGCAGGCCGCTGTCAAAATTGATTCTGCAACAAATCGGCCTGGCCGAGCGACCCTGCTTCGATCCGCAACAACGAACCTGGCCGCTTGCCTTGCTCGACCGGATGCGCATGCTGCGCCTGGCCCGTCATGTTGGCGCCGTGCTGCTGGCGCCGCAGGCACGCCGCTGTGTGTCGCGTGAAGAGGTTCTGGCGTGGAAGGAACGCCTGACGCCATCGGCGTATCAGTTTGTCATGAGCAGTGCAAGCTTGCTGCCGCAGGTCAAAGCCGATGCGGCAATCGATGAAAACATGTCGGTCGAACAACTGGGTTTTGCATGGATTGCCAGCAGCCTCGATGATGCGCCCGATGAATTGTTATTGCGTGTGCGCCTGAAGTTTCCACCGCTGCACACCACACTGCCGCTGTCCCGCACACGAGCGGCACATGTGGTGCATGCGGTGTTTTCCACCCTGGAGTCAAAATGGATTTCTTCTTGCGCGGCGATGCGTCCTTGAGCAAACCCGACCTGTCGTCGAAGGTCATCAAGGCACGCGACTTCTGGGCCTACAAACAGGCTGAGCAAGCCATCAGTGACGCCATGCGCCGCCATGGTGAAATTGTCGGCTCGGCTCAGGCCGCCTATGTGGCGGAACAGGAACGCGGCTTTCGTGAAGGAACCGAAACTGCCAAGCTGCGCCAGACCGATGACATGATTCGTATTGTCGGCAAGACGGTGGAATATTTTTCCGGTGTCGAGGAAAAAATGGCCGAGCTGGTACTCGATGCAGTGCGCCGCATCGTCAGCGACTTCAATGACCGCGAACGCGTCTTGACCGTGGTGCGCAATGCACTTGGTCTGGTGCGCACCCAAAAACATTTGACCGTGCGCGTGCATCCAAGCCAGGTGGAAGCGGTGCGCTCGCACCTGGGCAATCTGCAGGAAAGCTATCCCACCATTGCCTTGATCGAGGTCATGGGCGACGCCAGCCGCAAGATCGATGAGTGCCTGGTGGAGTCGGAGATCGGTACCGTGGAAGCAAGCATGTCAGGCCAGCTCGAAACCCTGCGTGAAACATTCAAGAGTGTATTCGGTTCGCGGGAACCTTGAAAGTGCGGTTACCCGGCCAGACCCGACGCAGTCCGACCAGGTGTGGCGTGGGTTAAAACAGCAAGCTGACACCGGCGGTTTCAAAATGTTCGCGCAGCACGGCGCGCGCGCGCGACACCCTGCTGCGCACAGTGCCCAGAGGGATTGACAGCAACACCGCCACCTCTTGATAGGAAATTTCCTCCACTGCCACCATGGTCAAGACTTCGCTCATTTCCTTGGGCAATTCTGCCAGCGCTTCCAGCACCAGTTTGAGCAGCTCCTTCTGGCTGGCCTCATCGCTGGGGTCGATCGCCGCAGACAGCAAGCCGGTCAGCGTATCTTCACTTTCGAATTTGTACAGGCGGTGTGGCGCACGGCTGAGGTAATTGCGCACCATGTTCATGGCAATGCCGAACAGCCATGTCGACAACTTGGAATCACCGCGAAAACTCTCGATGGTGCGCGCCGCTTCAGCAAAGGCTTGCTGGGCGATGTCGGCGGCATCATCGGGGTGGTCAATGTACTTGGTAACGAAGCGGTACAGCCGTCCCTGATGTTGCGATACCAACTGGCTGAACAGTGCATTGCGGTCGCAGCAGGACACTGTGTCGTCACTGGACTCCACCTCCACTGCATATGCTGACAGATAATCGTCCGTGTCGATGACGTCGATGCTGCCAACAACCTCGATTTCCTCGATCGCCTCGATTGCCTCGAGCGGCATGAGGCTGTGCACATCGTGGCCACTGTGCACCTGCTCACTGGTGAGGATAGCGTTCATATTTCCTGACTCCGGTGGTATTGCTTGTTACGATTTCTGTTGATTCGACATCGCAGCACGTGGGTGGGCCGTGGCAGATTTTTCGTTGTCGAAGAACAGGTGCCGACATCGGCGAAACTGGAAAGTCAACACACCGTCTGGTCTATTGCAGACGCTGCAACAGCTTGTTGGCAAGAACGGGCTTTCACACAAATGCTTCCGGCAACACACGGTCAACTGGAAATGTGGTGGAGGCGTCTTGCCAATTCCCGGATTGATGGGATTGACTTTCTAAAATGATCGGCGAATCGGATTTACTAAGACAGAAAAATTAGTAATCCCTAACAATAAAGTTGCCATTGGAAAATTGCGCAGAACTGGAATGGCATACAGTGCACAGCGGGCAAAATGGCCTTGGATTGAAATGCAAAACGGACCGATGGAAAGCGTGGTCAAGGCGTAAGCGTTCTCAAAACAAAAACGCCACTCCCGACTCGTAATCAGGAATGGCGCTTCCAAATTCATTGAAAAATAATTCAATAAATTCAAACAGGGTTTGAAATTTTATCAACCACCAAGCTACCTGGACGGTGCATTGAATCCCATTACACTGCGCAGCCCTGGCGGGCTGCGCAGAAAACCAGAGCGGGACAATGATGCCGTCAGTTCAACGGCGGCTGACCCGTTGTAATGGAGGTGGTATTTGCCGGCGGCTGTGGTGCCGCTGCTGCGCCTGCAGCATTGTTGGCGGCTGCAGTGGTTGACGTCACAGCGCCACGGCCACTCGCTGCACGACCAGTTCCGCTTGCACTTGCGTTCGCGTTTTCAGCCAACGTTGAATGACGAGTCGATTGGAACCTGCCAGGCTTCTTGAGAGATTCATTCACTCCCTTGAAGACATCGACAATTCGATTGACTATTCCCGGCTTCTCTGTCTTGTGCGTTTCTTCCCCCATGTTTTGCTGTGGTTTTGTGCCGGCATTCGCTGCCGCTTGCGCAGGCGCACCATTACTCCCTGTACCGTTGTTCGATACGCCGGCGTTAGCCAGGGCGTTCGCTTGCTGGCCAGGTTGTTGCACCGGTTGCTGCAGCGCTGATCCAGCCTGCTGCGGGAGGAACTGCGGCTGTGGCATCAATTGCTGCGGCTGCTGTGCTGCCGGCTGTTGCGGCGCTTGCATCTGTGGCAACTGTTGCAAGGCCTGCGGTACCAATTGCTCCGGTTGCTGTGGTTGCTGCGGCTGCTGCGGTTGCTGCGGTTGCTGCAGCTGCTGTGGCAGCGCTTGCTGCACCATGCCATTGCCACCCTGTCCTTGCTGACCACGTGGGGTGCGCCATTGAGGTTCGGTATGGACCGGGAATTCATCAGGATATTGTTTGCGTAGCGCGGCAATATCTTCCCTCATTTCCCTGAGCGCAGCTTCCATCTTTGTTCTGAGTTCCGCCGCCGCGCCCGACCGCTCCGTACCGCTATAGTTATACTGCAGGATGAAATCGATTTTGTTGCATAGCTGCCCGAATTGGTATTCGGCACACGCAATGAGAGGCAGGACTTCCGCTTTTTCCACGGCTGTTTTGGCCGCCGTCAAGGTCTGGCGCAATTCGGTAAAGCGTTGGTCCACGGTACTGCCTGGTGTCAGAAACTCCTGCAGCTCCAGCAGCAAATGCTCGAGTTTGGCCACCAGGACCTTGAGCTCCCTGGATTCTTTTTTCCAGTCATACTTCGGTTTCTTGCCCGCCGCCCCGTCTACCTGCTCGGCACCGATTTCATCGAACACCTCGTCATTGGTGGCCGGTGCATTCTGTGCATTCTGCGCAGCCTGCCCAGGCGCCGGAGGATTGCCAACTGGCGGCGCTGCATGGTGCCCGGCTTGCTCGGGTGCAGGACGGTCACCGGTGGGCGGCAGCACCATGCCTGGATTTGGTGCAGTGCTTTGCTGCTGCGCCGGGACGTTCTGGTTGGGCTTGCTTTGGGCCTTCTGCTTCTTTTCGGCGTGCGCGGCTTTTTTGGTTTTTCCCGTTTCCTTATTGTGCGGCTTTTCCGCTTTCATTTTTGATTTGGCGCCAACGTTTTTACCGTTTTTGGCTTCGGCTCCAGGTCCGGGCTGTGGCGCCGCAGACCGCTGTGAACCGTTTGGATTCGGTGCAACTTGCGCGCCGACGCCCTGGCCTGGTGTCGGCAACGACATGCTGCCGTCGAGCGCGCGCCTTTGCACTACCGGTGTCGTCCGTGGTGTGTGCGGCTGTGTGGGCGGCGGTGTGGAAGTCTGTCCATCGCCGGCGCTTCCCGCGGCCGGTTGTTGCCCCACCTTGGCATGGTGATCAGGATTCAACGGGTGTGGCACGCGCCCCGCTGCATCGATACTTCTGTTAGACATGTATTGCACTCCAGATTGTTGCCGGCCTCAAGCCAGCGAGGTCATATGCAAAGGCAGTCCTGCTGCAGCCGGCTGGCTTGCCTCGTCAAGAAAATAATTGTCATTCCACTGGCGCGCCTGCCACGTCATTTCCGTCATGACCGACAGCAGGCTGCTGCCAGTGGCTTCGAACAGGTCGCGTGCCGTCGTGAAGATCACATCACCGGTATCGGCGTCGATGCCGAATGCCCGCTCACCGAGGTCGGCAAAGCCGCGATTGAGTTGCAGGAGCCGCATCATGACCGCCAACGCACGGTCTTGTGGAATGGTGCCGAAGCGGCATTCGATCAATACGCGATCCTGAACTGTATTTCGCATGTGCACCACGGCGAATGGCACGCCGTCGAGTTCCATTTCCATGGCCAGCGCTTCATCGGACTCCGGCGCGGCGCCACGTGGTGGATAACCAAGTTCACTGCACACATCATCGACCAGCTCGAGAAAGGCAATGCGGTATTCGTCATCCTGCTCTGTCACTTCAGCCACGGTTCCTCCAGCATCAGATTCAAATGGGTTGGCCAGCCAGCGCTTCAGGCCAGCGTTTCAAACTGCATCGAGGTCGGCGTGTTCGGCGGCGCCGCTTCGTCGAAGAAATAGTTCATGCGCCACTCCTTGGCCTGCACGGCTGCCTGTTTCATGGCATCCATCAGTTCGCGTGCCGACATGCTTTCCAGTGGTTCGTGAAAGGCATAGATGACGTCACCGGTCGTCATGTCGACCCCGAAGGCCGGTTCATGTGCCCGTGCAAGCGAGAGGTTGACCTGCAATACCTTGTTGAGCACATCGGTGGCACGGTCCACCGGCGGCTGGCCGAAATGGCATTCGATGAGAATTTTATCAGGCCGGTCACGCGATGAGTGCACCACTTCGAAGACAATGTCATCGACCTCGATCTCCATTGCCAGTGGTGCTTCCACATCATGCGTCATGGCGGGTGGACTGAAACCAAGGTCGCGAAACACATCCTCGACCAGTGCGATGAAATTGCGCCGCCATTGATAAGAATCCGACACATGTCCTCCCTACGGTAATGAAACAGCTGCTGGCTCCACCAGCACCCAGGCGGAAATTCGCGCAATGCCTTGATGATTGAGTAACCGCAAGCGCTTTCGGGTTCCCGATGCGGCGCCAAAACACCTGTGCGTCATGCGGCTGCACTGCGGACCGGCTCAACTGACCGAGCCGGTGTTGATCTGCAACAGCGTGCGTTGCTGGTGGCGCGCATCCTGCAGCTGTTGCGCCGTGCGCTTTTCTGCATGCGCCTGTACACCGGCCTGAAAACGTTTTTCATCCACGCCGGCCAGTCGTTCGCGCTCGGTGGTGATGGCCTTGAGCAGCGTCTCCTTGTCCGCATTGCCTTTCAATACGGTTTTGCTGGCCAGTTCCAGCCGGTCCAGGCTGGCAAGAATGGTGTGGCGCACTGTTGCGGTATCCTGTCCCATGCGTTGCATCCGCAACAATGAAATTTCCGGTTTGATTTGCCGCAGCTGGGCCAGGTTCTGATTCACCAGTTCACCGTTGCCACTGACTCGCCCCAAGCCGGGCAACATTTGCGCCAGCTGATCCAGTTTTTCCTGGTACTGGTTCAGTTTCCTGCGAATGCGCTTGTTCTCGGACTCGCTGTCTGCAGCATCTTGCCCGCCATCCACAGCAAGGCCGCCGCTGTTGGCGCTGCGCTCGGTCCTCTCCGGTACCGCGGCGCCGATGTGCTCCTGCGCTGTGCCTGCCGCAGATTTGCCTTCCCCCTCGGTGGCGGCCAGCGGCTGTCCCGGGGCCGACAACGATGCATGCACCGCATCGACCTGTTCGCGCTGCCGGGCAGCCGCTTCCTGCATGCTTTGTTCGACGCTGGCGCGCGCATTGGCAATCGCGTGCTGCACCGCATCCTGCTGGGTCGCCGAAAGTGGCAAGCCGCTGTAGTAGCCTTGCAGGAAATCGAAGCTGACCTGCAGGCGCGCCGAATGCGTGGCGGCATTGTCTTTTTCATAGGCAGACAGCGGCAACTGGCCGACGTCCTGCGCCATCTCTTGCAACAAGTGCAGGGTTTCCTCGATCGAGCCGCCTTGTGCACCTGGCAGCAGCCGTGCCCCGGCACGATGAATGGCGTCGAACCCGGACTCCAGCAGGGCGGCCGCATTGCGGTTCTGCGCCTGCACCCGAATACGCTGGTCCTGCACGGCGACCTCGGCGCGCGCGGCATGGGCGCGCACCACGCCTTGCTGCAGGCGCGCTGCCTCGGCAGCCTGCTCCTGGGCCCGTTCCAGGGCCAGGTCCTGGGCATTCGACTTCCCTGCTGCCAGCACACGGCACTGCCCTTCTTCCTGCACCTCGGCCAGCGTGCCTTCGACGCCGGCATCGACCTGCAGATCGGCCAGATCACGCATGGCAGTGCCGCTTTTCGTGCGGCTGCTCCTCTGCAGGCGTGCATGCAGGGTTGCACTGGCGACGTCGAAAGGATCGGCATGACCCGGCATGTTCGGCCGTCCCGCGCGATTGATGCGCTGTTGCCTCTGCCTTCGCTCGGCTTCCTGCTGGGGTGTCAGCTTGCCGGCTGGCGATTCGGTCATGCTCAGATAGGTCGGTGCGATCGGAATCATGATGAACTCCCTTGCAATGTCATTGCTGCCGCGTCGGCAGGCTGTGTTTCAGTGATGGCGGCAGGCGTTGCATCCTGGGCTGCATACGGTGGGTAGCCGACAAAGGAAATCGCCAGTTTTTCGCGCCGGTAGTAATCGACCAGTTCGGCATCGGGATCGCCCTCGTGCCGGCTTGCACCGTCTTCCACGTGCGGCGCGCCAAGGCGCAGGAACATGAACAGCCGGTCGCCCTCGGGCGGCATGGCACGCAAGGTCATGGCCTGGAAACCGATGCGCTGCAGCGCCCGGATCGAGCGCACATTGTCGTCATAGGCAGAAGTAAACATGGTGGTGATGCCGCGCTCGCGTGCCAGCTCGAACACCAGGCGCGCCGCTTCGCCGGCATACCGGCGGCCCTGGAAATCCACGCCGGTCCAGAAGCAGAAATAGGAGTCGGCCTGCGATACCGACAGGCAGACATAGCCGACAAAACCATGGTCCACATGCATGATGGCGTAGGCACGGCGGCCGGCCTCGTTGACATGGTCGGCAATCCATTTCCTGGTTTCATCGAGCGTGCCCAGCGCCTGCAAACCGGTCATCACGCCGATCTGCGGATCGCGGTATTGATACAGCAGGGCTTCGGCATGGCTCAGATCGAGCGGTTCGATCGACAGACCCAGGGCCGGCGCACGGCGCTGCACATTCCACTCCTGGTCCCAGCCCGCAAGACGGCGGTCGATGCGCGCACTGACCTCGCGCGCAATCGGATTGACGGGCTCCAGCGCCAGCGCCCGTGCCACCAGCCGCTGGCCGTCGAGGATGGCACCGGTGCGCGCAGCGATCCAGGCCAGGTGCCCCAGGTCACCGGCTTGCTCGCCATGCGCTGCCATCCCGCGCCGCAAGGCCAGGCGCGCCAGCGACCAGTCGCCGACCTGCATGGCCGCGCCCGCGAGCTGCCGGTGCAGGGGCGGCGCCGTGGCAGCGGCAAGATGATTTCTCCAGACCAGCGCCAGCGCATCGCTCCAGGCCTCGCGGTTGCAATCCGCATGGGCATGCAAGGCATTGGTCAGACTGTCGCCGCCGGCATGGAAGACTTCCGGGTCATATTCGGACTGGCGCAGCAGTGCCAGCATGGTGTCGAGTTCGGTGTGGCCCAGGCTGGCAAGCGGTTTTGTGCTCAAGGCTTTCATGGCCTGCACCAGTGCCGCACTGCCGCCCAGCGTCCCCTTGTCCAGCGCCGAGACCGTGCGTGCCAGCTGGCTGGCAGCGCCGGCCATGTTGCCAAGGGCCAGCTGGGTCGCCATGTCGCCATACAGGTCGCGCTGCCAGACTGCCGCGCCGAGTTCGCCGTAGCGCTGTTCCAGCAGATGGAAGTTGACCGGCGCCGATCCCGTCCTGGCATAGTCGTTGACCAGCGGGCCGAAGTGGCACAGGCGCAGCTTGCGCTCGCTGGTGGCACCGGGGGCTGCGGCAATGACCAGGTAGCCGTGTGGCGCCAGCGTGGCAATGCGCTCGATCACCCTGAGCGCGCCAACCGGAATGGGCACCGGTGCGCTGTTGAACTGGTCGCGGTAGCGCTGCATCATTTCATCGAGTGCTGCAGGCAGGGGCGGCGCGCCCAGCGGCTGCCACAGCCTGGGCTGGTTGTCGTTGCTGGTCGGCGTGCGCTCGAGCTGGCTCAGGTCGGCTTCCAGCAGCTTGCCGTAATGGACTGCCAGCAGCCGCTGCGCCAGTGAACTCCAGCGGTCGTGGGCCAGTACCACCACCGGATTGCGCGGCAGCCATGGCTGCCGTCCTGTGAGCGTCAGCAGGCAGGGGTCGCCACGCTCCGGGTCCCACAACACCGGCACCAGGCTGCCATCGGCAATCAGCGGCTTGAGTTCTTCCTGGCTGCGCAGCGGCAGCAGCAGCTGCCGCTGCGGCGCCGAGGCCAGATAGCGCAGCTTCGGTTGGAAATCGGGCAAGGCGGCAATGCGGCGGCGCAGGGCCTGCAGCATCAGCCAGACCGTCGCTCCCCGTCCGGGCGCCAGGTCGAGCACATCGAACGGTGCCTGCGCATCGAAGTCCTCACGCTGGCGCGCCATCTCCCAGAATGCCACGATGGCGTCGGCCCAGGCTGCAGCAGACAGCGGGCCAAAGCCTTGCGCTTCGCAGAGTGTGGAGATGCCTTGCCGCGCACCGCTGCCGGCCAGGCGGCGCCCATTGGTTGCAGCGGTTTTTGCACTGGCACCGGGGTTCTTGTCGCTATTGCCAACCTGGCCAGTTTGCCCTGGGGCCGGTGGCGGCGTTGCACCCTTGCTGGCCGGTGCGGGCGTTTGAATGAGGTTCATGTCATGGTCCATCCATCATGGTGCTAGATCGGCTGTGCCAGGGGCACAAGCATTTCGCCTGCTGCGCGGCGCTCAGCGCAGCAAGGGTTGTTCATCGACCGGCGGCCCATCCGGTTGCGGCGCCGGCAGCGTGCCGCGTGGGCCGCTTGACAACGACGCAGCGGGGAGCGCAGGCACTGAAGAAAACGGCGTTGCCGGCTGTGGTTCGGGCAATGCAGAAACCGGGCTGCCCGGCTGTGGCGCAGGCAGGGAAGAAACAGGGCTTGCTGGCCGCGGCCCAGGCAATGCAGAAACCGGGCTGCCCGGCTGTGGTGAAGACAAGGGCAGCTCGGTGCTGCGCAACGCGCGTACCGGCGCCGGCATGGCCTGCGCCGGGACCTGGGGTGCTGGCACCGCATACGGGCGCGCCGGCCCCTGCTCGAGGCGCGAGGGAGTGGGCGCCGCCTGCCGGCCTGCCGGCACGGTGTTCAGGCGCGCCGGCAGGTTCATGGTCGCCGCCGGCCCCTGCCGCAATGCGCCGGCCTGGGCCACCTGGCCATCGAGTGAAATGATCTTTGGCGTGATGACGAACAGCCGCTCGCTTTTCTCCACCGTGCGATCGGTCTTCGAGAAGAGCGGGCCGAAAAACGGCAGATTGCCCAACACCGGAATGCCGTCTTTCTGTCGAATGGTGCGCTCGGCATTGAAGCCGCCGATCAACAGGCTTTCGCGCTCGCCCATCATGGCCTGAGTGCCAATGACGCTGCGCCGTACCGTCGGCAAGGTCTGGATCAGGCGGTCCTGGATGGCGCCATCCTCGATATCGACCACCAGCTGGATCCAGCGCTGATTGTTTTCATCGACCACGTGGGGCGTGACCTTGAGCGTGGTGCCGACCGACACCGGGGTGACATTGGAGACGCGTTCGCCAACCGACTGGATATAGAATGTTTCCGACAAGTCGATCAGGGCGCCGAGGTTATCCATCGTCAGGATCGAGGGCCGCGACATGATGCGCGCCGCCCCCCTGCTCTCCAGCGCATTGATGCGCGTCATGAGGAAATTGGCTGCGTCGGCAATCACCGTCGACGAACCGCCAATGCTCAATGTTGCCGCAGTTGCCGCATCACTGATGGCGCCACCGGCAGTGACATTGGCGCTCACGCGGCCCGCCCGTGCACCCCAGTCGATGCCAAGCTGATGGATTTCACTGCTGTTGACATCGACGATCATGGCTTCGATTTCCACCAGCTGGCTGGGCACATCGAGCAGGTTGATCAGTTCGCGGTAGATCGGCATGCGTTCGGGCCGGTCGCGAATGATCACCGAGTTGATGCGCGAATCGGCCTGGATCACCGGCTGCTGCTGCACCAGTGCACTGCCCGGTGCCGAGGCGCGACGCACGCCGCCACCGTTGGGGGTATTGCCGGCTTCGCGTTCGGGCGCGGCGCTGGCGCCGTTGGCAGCGCGGTTGCCGGTCTCGCCGCCGCCCATCGGGGGTAAGGGTCGACAGCGGTGGCAAACCGCCACGCAACGGTGCCGCCAGTTCGGCCAGCTGGACACTGGTGCCGCCCGCGCCACTGTCGCCGGTGATGAGGCCGCGCAGGATGGTGGCAATGCCGGCGGTGGTGATCTGCTTGTCGCGAAAAAAGATCGTGCGGTCATCGACAGGCGCATGCTTGAGCCGGAACACCTGCACCTGCTGGTCGGCTGCCATGACCGGCAGGTCCGCGACCACCTGCGCCACCAGCCGGACATAGGCCGGCGGTCCGGAGACCAGTGCCATGCCCCGATCGGGAATTTCGCCCCAGCCGAACTTGTTTTCGATGACCCCGAGCTCGTTCAGGGCATTCTTCAGGCTGGCCGAGGATATGCCGGGTGGCACCACCGCCTGGGTGGTGCGTTCGCTGCTCTTGCTGACATACAGCACGCCATTCTGGACAAACCAGGTCAAGCCATAGGCCGCGCCCATCTGGTTGAGGAACTCGCTGGGATTGGCAGTCGTGATCTTGCCGCTGACGGCGACGTCGTTGCTGCGCACCAGGTCGGTCAACTGGATTTCCAGGCCAAAGCTGCGCGCAAAACGCGACAGCACCTCGGTGAGTTTCTGATTGTCGGCCAGGTAGGTAAAGCTCGCTTCGGGCCAGGGCATGGGCGCACCCCATGCCGCGGCCAGAGGACATAGCCAGACCGCCAGGCACAGCAGGCGCACAAAAATTTGAGCCATCATGGCATTCCTGCCTTTGCTTGTTTGACCATCACGCCTTCCACATTCATTCTCCACCTGGCGGTCGGCACCTGCCGCCAATCCCGTCAAGGTTCACCGTCCTGGCGGTACCCTGGCGCGTACTGCCGTGCATGGCGCGCCGGCATGCCGCCTGTCGCTTGCCGTTTGCCCTCAGCCCTTTGCCCTCTGCTCTCCGCCCTCTGCCCTCTGCCCTCTGCTCTCCGCCCTCTGCCCTCTGCTCTCCGCCCTCTGACCTCCGCCCGCGCCTCCTTGCCCATTCACCGTGCGCCTGAATGCACAGCGGCGTCCGCTACAGCACATGCAGGCTGTGACGCCAGCCCACCAGCGCATTGAGGAAATCTTCCAGCGCCTGTTCGAATTCCATCACCGTGGCATATTCGAACACCCGCCGCTGCTGCAGCAGCGTGCGCTCGTCGGCTGCAAGTGCCAGCGTTTCAGCGCTCTCGCGCCAGTCGTCCAGCGCCAGGCGCATGGCCTCTTCCAGAGTCTGTGCAGCATTGGCAGCCGCGGCCGGCAGCACCATCAGCCGGGCCTCGATGACAATGTCGCCATGCTGGGCAGGATGGAAATAGGCCCGGTACTGGCGGTCGTACACCACCACCAGCGCGCCATCACTGCGCTCGTTGTCAGCCTGGATATGATTGCGTTCCAGGTAGGCAGCCAGGCCGACATGGTCGCTCGCCACCGGTGCCAGCTGGCGGCTCTCGCGGCGTGCTTCCTTCTGCGTTTCAGGCATGGAAATCCCCCTGTTCACCGGCGCCGGCGTCACGGTCCTGCGCCAGCCTGCGCAGCGCCAGCAAGACTTCGGCCACCCCTTCGACCAGCTCGGACGGAATGTACTGGTTGATGGTAGCCGTCGCCATCAGGGCACGCGTCAGCGGCACGTTTTCCATCACCGGTATGTTCTCTTCCTCGGCCGCCTGCACGATGGCCCTGGCAACCTTGTCGGCGCCCTTGGCCAGCACGATGGGTAGCGGCGTTTCGATCTCGTCGTAGTACAGCGCCACGGCATAGTGGGTGGGGTTGGTCACCACCACGGTGGATTTCCTGGCCGCCTTCTGTTCGCCCTCGCCCATGGCCAGTTCCTTGGCCAGGCCGCGCCGGTGGCTTTTCACATGTGGGTCGCCCTCCATTTGCTTGTACTCCTGCTTGATTTCCTCGAGCGACATGCGCAGGCCCTTGATGTAGTTGTAGCGCTGGTAGAGAAAGTCGAAGAAGGCAATCACGGCAAAGCCGATGAAGGTATAGATGACCAGGGTCTTGATCATCACTGCCAGCATCAGCCCGGCATGCTCGGCGCCATAGTAGGGAATCAGCAGCAGTGGATACAGCACGCCGCGGATGACGTAGTAGACCACTGCCGAGAGGAAGACCACCTTGAAGCTGGACTTGATGAACTCGACCGCGTTTTTCATCGAAAAGATGTTTTTCACATTGGCCGCGGCATTGAGCTTGTCGAGCTTGGGAATCAGCGCCTTGAAAGCGAACAGGATGCCGGTCTGGATCAGCTCGGCAAAGGTGGCGATCACCAGCACGATCAGCAGGTAGGGCGCCAGCACGATCAGGCCGCTCTTGACCATCTCGCCGAAGGCAATGGCAATCGCACCGCGAAATTCCATGCGATAGAGTTGCGGCGGCATCAGCATGATGTCGCTGATGCGCTTGACGATGGCTTCGGCGTTGCCCAGCGTATAGCCGAACAGCGAGCCCATCAGCAGCACCTGGGTAAAGTCCTTACTCTTGGCGACCTGGCCATCCTCGCGCGCTTTCTTGATCTTTTGCCGGGTTGGCGGTTCGGTTTTTTCGCTGCTCATCGCGCCCCCCTCGGAAAGACGGCATCGATGCTGCCGAGCATGCGCTGGCCGATGTCGGCCAGCTGGTTGCCGGCAAAATCGAACAAGGTGCCGACGTAGACGGCGAAGACGAACATCGCCAGGCCGCTCTTGACCGGCATGGCGAGGAAAAACACCTGCAGCTGCGGGGCGAACAAGCTCACCAGCGCCAGCCCCAGCTCGGCCAGGAACATCGAGATGATGATCGGCGCACCCATCAGCACCGCCAGGCGCAGCATGCCGTCGAACAGGCCCAGCAGGTAGGCGGGGGTGGCATTGCTGAAGCGGGGCAGCCATTCGAACACCGGATAGATGCGATAGCTATCGAGCAGCGCCGCCATGATCAGCAGGAAACCGCCGGTGATGAACAGGAACACCACGGTGGCCTGGGCAAACAGGTCGCCCAGCGGCGAGGTGTCATGACCGGTCATCGGTGAAAGTGTCTGGGCAATGCTGGCACCGCGCTGGTTGTCGATCAAGTCGCCCATGATCTCGAACGCCCAGATCGGCAAGGAAATGATGAAGCCCATGAAAAACCCGAGCACGGCTTCCTTGGCGATCAGCGCCAGCAGCTCGAAACCCTGGCGCTCGACGGCATTGGCCGGCCCGACCAGCAGCGGCACGACAAAAATGGCGAAACAGAATGCCACGCCGGCGCGCAGCAGCGGCGGCAGGGTCTGCTGCGTGAAGATCGGCATGATCGACAGCATGGCAAACAGCCGCGGCATGGCATAGCCCAGTGCGATGAGCTCGGGCATGCCCCAGGTTGCCGCATCGAGGGTCGGGTTCATGTCAGCGCACCGTCAGATAGAAGGTGTCGAACAGCATGACGGTGTAATTGAAGATTTCACCGTCCATCCAGCGCGCGGTCAGATACAGCGTGGCGCCGACGGCAACCAGCTTGACGGCAAACGACAGCGTCTGCTCCTGGATCTGGGTCAGTGCCTGCAGCAGGGAAAACAGCGTGCCCACCACCGAGGCGACGATAATTGGCGGCAGCGACAGCCAGAGCGTGAGAATCAGCGCCTGAATCACATTGGAAGTGAGGTCAACGATTTCCATGGCCCGTCATCCCTGGTTTTTCATACCGAGTAGGTTTGCACCAGTCCGTGGATCAGGCGCGACCAGCCATCGACCATGACGAACAGGAACAGTTTCAGTGGCAGTGAAATCGTCACTGGCGATACCATCATCATGCCCATTGCCATGAGGATGTTGGAGATCACCAGGTCGATGACGATGAAAGGCAGGTACAGCAGGAAGCCGATTTCGAATGCCGCCGTCAACTCGGAGACCACGAAGGCCGGCACCAGGATCAGGTAATCGTTCTGCCTGGCTTCGGCCGCCATAGCGGCAGGCCAGGTTTCCCTGGCGCGGTCGAGAAAAAAATTGCGCTGGTCCTGCTTGCTGTTATCGAGCAGGAACTTGCGCATGGGTTCGGCCCCCTTGCGCGCCTGGGTCGCCAGCACGGAAATCGATGAACTGGTGTCGGGCAACTCGCCAAACGCCGCCACCATGCTGCTGCCCACGGGTGCCATGATGTAAAGCGTGAGCATCAGCGCCAGCGCATAGATTGCCAGGTTGGGCGGCGATTGCTGCACCCCGAGCGCATTGCGCACCAGTGCCAGCACGATCGACAATTTCAGGAAACAGGTCGTCGAGACGACCAGCAGCGGCACCAGCGCAAACAGCGCCAGGGCAAAGGTCAGGGCAATTGGATCGGTGGCTTTCATGTCAGTGTGTTTCCACTCATGCCGGAATCAGGAAGAAAGGCGCGAAGCAAGCCAAGCCAGGCCGGCCGGATGCCGGCAGGATAACGCCCTCATTCGGTGAAACGATTCAGGGTCAGCACCGAGACACCAACCCGCCCATCGATATCGACCAGCTCGCCTTCGCCAACGGCAATGCCGTTGGCCCGTATGGTCACCGCATGGCGCAGATCGCGTCCGAGGTCAAAGGTGAAACCGGGCGCCAGCGAGCGCAGCTCGCCAATGCTCACGCTGCGTTCGCCGAGGTCGAAAGTGAGACGAATGGTCACATCGTCGAGCGTGCCCTCGTCGTCGAGATTTTCCGCCTGCGCCGTGTCTGCCATGATGTCTCCGAGTCCCGCCGTTACAGTGATGGTGTTGCCGTTGAGTTGGGCGCGAAATGCGCTGGTCTTGCCTACCAGCACCGTCATTGCATAACCGGGGTGGCTGCCATCCTTGCTCTTGCCCGCAGGCAGCAGTTGCAGCCAGGACTCATCGAGCACGATGACGTCGCGCGGCATGACCTCGGCCAGCGTACGCGTGGGCAGGTCGACCCAGCCGGCGGCAAAGCGCAGTGGCACCGGCAAGCCGGACCATTCTTCCAGGCTGCCACGGGAACCGGCAATCGAACGCAGCGCGGTTGCCAGGAAAGCCGTTCCCTCGGCATCGACCCATAATTCTCCGGCCACCTGCAGGCCGTTCGATTCACACTCCCAACCCAGTTCGTCCATGCCACTGAAGTCGAGGCTGCTGCTGCCGCTGGAAAGAACCCGGAAGCGTTTGCGCGTGGTGGTCTCGATCTGTGCCGCCGCCTCGGCAAATGCCGCCTCCAGCACCGCCTGGCGCACCAGCTCCGGCAAGTCGCCCAGCGCCGGGGCAACCTGCAGATCATCCTCTGCGCCGCCGCTGCCCAGCATGGCCTGCGTGACCTGGCCCACCCACGCCGCACCGGCGCGCACGATCAAGCGTGCACCACCCCAGTCGGCCTCGATGTCGAAGCGCTCACCGGTACTGCGCGGCATGCCGGCAGGGCGCCAGAGCCGCAGGCGCCAGCCGCTGTCGAGCCAGTTGAAGTCGATCGGCGCGCGGCAGGAACTGATCAGGTTGCCATACACCAGTTCATCGCCGGAAATGCGCCTTGGCAGCAGCGCCGTGGTCATGCCGGCCCCGCCTGGTTGCCTTCTGCATCCGGCGCGGCGGCAAGGGCTTGCTGGCCAGCCGCGACATCGTCCGGCCAGTGCACGCTGTGACTGCTGCGGCCCGCCGGTGGCACGCCTGCCACGGTGATCACCAGTGGCCGCGCCAGCCGCCCGCCCAGCGTCGCGGCCAGCGCCGGCAATGTGCCGGCCAGCCATTGCCGTACCTGTTCATTGGCAACCCGCATGTCGACCACCAGGCGGCCACCGTCTTCAAACAGGTGCAGTGCCGTATCGGGAAGGATCTCGCGCCGCAGCCGCAGCCGCAGCCGCACATTGCGCTGGCCACGCGTGACATCGCCCACCCACAGGCTTTCCATGGCACCCTGCAGTTCATCGGCTAGCCTGCCCGCCGGCATGCCGACAGCAGGCGACGCTGCCGTGCCCAATGGCTCGGCATCCCGCGGAGCAAGCCCGTTTGCCGAATGCTCGGCACCGCCCGCCACGTCCACAGGCACAGCGGTTTGCGGGACGGCGGACCAATCCGGCGCCGGTGCCCGCCGCATCAGCGCCTGCAGGTGCGCCACGGCGGCACCGTCGACGCGTCCGATGGCCAGCGCGTGACGGCGGCTGTCGCCCACCGGCATGGACATCTGGCCCAGATCGACATCGACGCGTGTGCCACTCATGCGCTTTCTCCAAGGTCGGCATTGAAAACATCACTGTCCTGCGTGTTGCCGCGATCACTGCCGGCAGGCGCAGCACCCTTTGCTTCTTCGAGTTCATGGTCTTCTTTGCGCTGCTCCAGAGCCAGTCGCTCCAGGCCCGCCAGTGAAGACAGTTCAGTGAATTTTTCGCGTCCACGCATGGCTTCATGATGATGAACACGGGCAGCCTCGAGTTTCTTTTCTGCCTCGTCACGCGCCACTTTCTTTTTCTCGACCACCTCTTCTGCTGCCTGGATTTCCCTTTTCATTTCTTCCACATCGACCATCACGGCATCGATCTCTGCCCGCAGCACCAGCCGCGACAGCAGGTCGGCATACAAGGCCCGCTGGCGCCGGTCGCAGGAGGCTTCGCATTCGGCCAGGTCGGCGCGGGCTTTTTCCAGAGCCGCCAATGCCTGCGCTACGGCACCGCGCGCTTTTGCCAAGGCCAGTTCGGCTTTTTGTTCGCGAAATTTTTTTATTCGCAACAAGTCGTCGATGACTTCCATTGCTCTAGCCTCTTAGTAACAAGCCTTTCCATCCAGTTCCTGATATGAACTTTTAATTTTGGTTAACACATCCGGTACCGCGCATGGCGGGAAATGGCAATCTGCGGCTACGCTGCCAGCTGTTCGAGCTGGTCCACGGTGTCGTCGAAGGATTCGTATTCATCCACGGGTTGCTTGAGGAATTCCACGATTTCCTCGTGTTTCTCGATTGCCTCATCGGCAAGATGGTCGCTGCCGCGCTTGTACTCGCCGATCTTGACCAGGAACTCGACCTCTTGATATTTGGCCAGCAACTCGCGCAGGCGGCCTGCGGCCACCCGGTGCTCATCGCTGACGATGGCATTCATGACCCGCGACACTGAGGCCAGCACATCAACGGCGGGATAGTGATTGGCCGCAGCCAGCTTGCGCGAAAGAATGATATGGCCATCCAGGATCGAACGGGTTTCATCGGCGATCGGTTCGGTCATGTCGTCCCCTTCCACCAGCACGGTGTACAGCGCAGTGATGGAACCCTTGTCGTTGTTGCCAACCCGCTCCATCAGCCGCGGCAAGGTGGCAAACTCGCTCGGCGGAAAACCGCGCCGGGTTGGCGGCTCGCCGGCTGCCAGGCCGATCTCGCGCTGGGCACGGGCAAAGCGCGTGACCGAATCCATGAGGAACAGCACGCGCTTGCCCTGGTCGCGGAAATACTCGGCAATTGCGGTGGCGGCATACGCCGCATGCGAGCGCTCCATGGCCGAGCGGTCCGATGTGGCGCAGACAATCACCGCGCGCCGGCGGCCCTCTTCACCAAGCTCGTTTTCCAGGAATTCACGCACTTCGCGTCCGCGTTCGCCAATCAGCGCGACGACCGTCACATCGACGTCGGCACCTTTGACGAGCATGCCCATGAGCGTCGACTTGCCGCCGCCTGCCGCCGCGAAAATGCCCATGCGCTGGCCTTCGCCGCAGGTCAGCAAGCCATCGAGCGAGCGTACGCCCAGCGATACCGGTTCCGTGATCAGCCGGCGCGTGAGGGGATCGGGCGCATCGGCAAAGACCGGGTAATGGCGCGTGACGGCCAGCGGCCCCTGGGTGGCCACGTCGATCGGGTTGCCCAGGCCATCGAGTACCCGTCCCAGCAAGCCCATGCCAACCGGCACCATGTGCACCCGACCGGTCGGGATGACTTCGGTTTCGGCGGAAATGCCCTGGGTATCGCCGGTGGGCATGAGCAAGGCGATGCCACGTGAAAAACCGACCACTTCGGCTTTCATTTCATGCACCGAGCCCGGGTTGCGCAACAGGCAGATCTCGCCCACTCGCACTGCCGGAACCACGGCCTTGATGATGGTACCGGTAACCTGAATGACCCGGCCGCGAATGCGCACCATCGGCGCCTGGTCAAGCGCCGTGTGCAGCATGTCGGTAATGTAATTGAAGTGGCGAGTGCTCATGCAGGACTAGCGCAGGATCGAGGAAATGGTGCGCGTGTATTCGGCCAGCCAATTCGACGCCATGTTGAGGAAATTGGCATATTCGCTCATTTTTTGCTGCAGGAAGACTTGCTGGGTGGATGAGGTCGTGCCCAGGCTGTTGGTCAGGCGCGAGAGCTGGTCGCGCCAGTCGTCCAGCCGGGCCTCGGAAAGATTCAGGTTGAATTGCAGCACCGGCGTGACTTCGGCGCCCCCGCCGTCGGCCAGCACCTGGTAATAGCGGTAGACCGGCGCACCGCTGATGTCGTTGCCGCTTTGTACCTTGGCGATGGTACCGGTGGCAAGATTGAATGTCTCTTTCGGCATTCTGGCGTCAAGTGGCTTGTCAAGCATGACGACAGTGGCGTCGTCGAGTGCCAGCGGCGAGCGGGCCGGTATGGCCTGGCCGTCGAAAATATGAAAGTATTCACTGGTGCCGCTTTTCTGTACCAGCGTGCCTTGCAGTTCCGGCGCGTTGGCGCTGGCGGCGGGATCGGCAAGCTGCGGCGGTGGAAAGGCGGCATAGCCAACCGTGTTCTTGTCGCCCCAGACATATTTGGCGGCATCGTAGCCACCAAGCTTTTCCTTGTTCAAGGTTGCCCCCGCCAGCAGCATCAACTGGCTGATGTCTTCCAG
>JBPBPY010000201.1:0-22696 GCA_050954505.1 Janthinobacterium lividum | reverse complement strand
ATCGGCAATCATGCCCATCAAGCCGACGTTGCCGCCGCCATACACCAGACCCAGTCCCTTGCCGACCAGTTGGGCGGCCAATGCGCTGGCAGCGTCGCCGTAAAGTGGCTGGCTGCCGGCAGAAGAACCGCAATATACGCAAATCGATTTCATCATCACTGTCCAAGTTAGTTTCTTGAAAGCATACTTGGCCCATTGTGCCATGCCCGTGACGATGCGCCAAACTGCCGCCGGTTTCGCAATCGTTTGATCACGCGCGGTATTACCCTTGTCATGTACGCGGCCACGAGCAGGAACTGGGCGCCATCTCGCGCCTGCGTGGCTCGCTTGAATGGGCGTTGCAGCTGCGCATGGACGGCGACCTGCCGACACTGCCGGCGGCCGAGTCCAGTTTGGACGATGCCTTGCTGGGAAATGGGAACTACCTTGGCAAACTGCTCGTTCTGAATGAAATGCTTGGCCAGCTGATCGAGGCGGCCAAGGCTGATGGCGACTTGCGCGCCGATCTGCCTTCCGGGGTCGTGCTGCTGACGATCCATGCGCGGTCTTGCGACCCGACCGTCGACTATCTGAAAATGACCGGCCAATATGACGACAGACAGATCATTGAACTGATGTTGTCGACCAGTTTCCAAGGCTTGCTGGATAACGGCGCAGCCCGGGCATGAGGCCGGAGGTTCAGCCGTGGTCGGCATCCGGCCTGGCTGGCTGAGTACCTGTGCCGCGCCGCGCCGCCTCGATGGTGGCAATGTCGATTTTCTTCATGGTCATCATAGCATCGAATACCCGTTTGGCCACCGCGCGGTCAGGGTCGGCCATGGCGCGGGTCAGTACGCGAGGGGTGATCTGCCACGACAGGCCCCAGCGATCCTTGCACCATCCGCAGGCGCTCTCCTGGCCGCCGTTATCGACAATGGCATGCCACAAACGATCCGTTTCTTCCTGGTCGTCGGTCGCAATCTGGAATGAAAACGCTTCATTGTGAAAAAATTGCGGACCGCCGTTCAAGCCGATGCAGTCGATACCGGCAACCGTGAATTCTACCGTCAGGACATCGCCTTGCTTGCCAGCCGGATAATCGCCGGGGGCATGATGGATGCTGCCCACCGCGCTGTCGGGAAATGTCCTGGCATAGAAATGGGCGGCTTCGACGGCGTCGCGGTCGTACCAAAGGCAGATGGTGTTTTTGCTGGGCATTTGCATTCTCCAGTCCGGTTGCAGAAAGAATCGTGGCGTTTTCCCGCTGGCAGTGCCGGCACCCGTGGCAGCTGCGGGGCACCTTGCCGACCTGCTCAGGCTAATCCTCTGGCCAGCGGGCGTCAATATCACATTGACAGCGTTGCCGATCTGCCGGGTGTGCAAATGCCCGGCAAAAATTGCCCTTTTCCTGGCCAGCGCTGGGGTATAGTCTGCATCTCATTCACCGCGGCCTTGCGCAGGCAAGCGCATTTTTCCACTGAACTGCATGATTGCCATACATCACGTCTTCAAGGGCCGGCCGCGCCTGTCCGCATCCATTCTGGCTGGCACCGCGATCGGCTATGTGTTTCCAGGTGATTGGAACAATGTGACCCGCACGCTGCTGGCCTGGAACGGCATGGTGTGGATCTACCTTTGTCTGATGGGCTGGCTGATGACGCATGCCACCCACATCACCATCCGCAAGATCGCCGAGCAGGAAAACCGCAATGCCGGCACGGTGCTGGTGATCATGTCGACCGCTGCCATTGCCAGCCTGGTGGCCATCGTCGTTGAACTGTCGTCGGTGAAATCGCTGGCCGGCGCCGACCGGGCGGCGCACTTCATTCTGACCGGTGGCACCGTGGTGGGCTCGTGGTGCCTGATCGGCGTGCTGTTTTCGTTTCACTACGCGCTGCTGTTCTACAAGTCGCCGGAAGACAAGCGCGCGCTGAAATTTCCCGATGATGAAGAGAATCCCGACTTCTGGGATTTCCTGTATTTTTCCTTCACCATTTCGGCTGCAGTGCAAACCTCGGATGTGGCGGTCATTGGCCGGCCGATGCGCAAGACCGTGCTGGCCCAGTCGCTGCTGGCATTCATCTTCAACGCCGCCATCCTGGGCTTGTCGATCAATATCGCCGCCAGCATGGTGGGCGGTTAGCGGCGCGCACCAGGCAACAGCAAGGCCGGCGCCGGTATCTGCCTGATCATCAGCCCTTGCACCCGCGGTGTGCGTGCGGCCCGGACGGCTCGCTCAGACGTGGTCGCGCGGATAGGTGCTGGCGAAATGCGCCTGGTTTTCCTTGAGGACGAACTCGGCGGTATTGTTCTTGCGATTGCGCAGGTTCGAGTCGGCGCCCGCCTTGATCAAGGCATCGTAGGCCGCCACATTCGCTGTCGCGGCGGCGTAAAACAAGGGGGTGTTGCCAGCTTCGTCACGGGCGTTGACGTCCACACCGCTATTGGCCAACGCTTCGATCATCGACGCTGACCTGATTTCCTTGCCACGATGCCAGATCACCTTGGTCTTGCCCGGCTTGGCTGGATCGGGTATCCGTTCATTGACTTCCATCGCAGTGCATTTGGCCAGCAGGTGCAATGCCTGGCGCCCGTTGCTGTCCTTGATGCCGGCGTCGGCGCCCGAGTCAATCAAGGCCTGCAGTGATTCCAGCGCGTTGTCTTCATTGCCGGGTGAAATTTCCTGGCAGAGCAAATGCATGGCGGTACGTTTCTTGAACGGTTCCTGCAAATTCAGGTTCGCACCCAGTGCAATGAGGGTGCGGACTTCTGCTGGATTGGCATGAATTGCTTCCATTTGCAGTGGACTGATTTTTTTATCTTTATATTCGCCAGGGAATTTGCTCAGTTTTTGATTGAAGCCCTCGAGTGGCGCGCCGCCATTGACGCAGCCTTTGGCGCCCATCATCAAGCTGCCCATGCGCTCGCCGGGCGTTTCGCGATAATACAGCGCCTGGTAGTCAGGGTCTTGATCAAGCGGCTTGTTGCCTTTGATGACATCGTCATCAAACATGCTGGCAAAATTGGTTTCGAACAAGGATAGCTGGCGCGCTGCCGGTTCTTCCCTGATCTCTTGCTCGAAGCGGGGGCCATTGGCCAATTTACCTTTTTGCAGCAAGGAAGCGGAACTGCCATCGCGATTCAGTGCCTCGTAATCCGCATCCCCAAGCAGTGTCAATGCCACGTCATTTCCAGTGATGATCGCGGTACTGAGCAAGGTGCGGCCCGTCGAGTCGACACCATTGCGTTGCGCGGTGTTCAGCGGCGCTACCAGGTTGGCAAATTTGACGGGGTCGAAATTTTTGCCGCGCAACAGATTGCCCGCCTTGTAGCGCACAGCGCGGGCCTGATCATCGTCCAGCGTCGTCGATGGGCTTAGAGGCTTGGGCAAATCGGCGTTCCGAACGCGGGAAATGTTTTGCGTATTGTCCTGCTGCGCCCGTTCCGCACGAAATGCCTGTTCCATCTGGTGTAGCGCAGCGCTGGAAAACAAGGTTGACTGCCCGGCATGCGGATGCTGTGGCGGGCCGAACGGTACAATCCGCCGGCGCGGCGTTGCGCCGCCCGAACCGGGTGCCGCCTGCTGCAGCGACGCCGCCGGCTTGTTTGCCAGTCGGTACGCCTGCATCAAATTTGTTTGCAATGTGGACGTGAATTGACTGCGCACTGAATGGGTGGACGGCGCCGATGTTGGCGGTGGCGATGGCGTCCTCGATTCCTCCTGCTTGAACGGCGATGTTGCGGCGTCAATGCCATATTGCATCAATTTGTTGACGATCGGGGCAAGCTTCATGGCGGTGGGCCGGACTGTGGAGATTGGATTAGCAATCAGTGGTCAAGTTGGGTGGATCAGTTCCATCGACCGCACGGTGCCGACGACCCAGCGCTGCACGGCAGGATGGCTGCCCAGTGCGACATGGCCGATACCGGACAACATGAGGTTGTCTGCGCCATGGAGGATGGCGGCAGACTGGGGCACCACGATATTGTCATGAAATGAGCGCAGGGAAACGATGCGCGAGCGCAAGCCTTGCTGCTCGGTACCGTGCAGCTGCTGCAGCCAGCCACTGGCCGCGCCCTGGCTGCCCGCCGTGCGGCGCTGGCGCCGCATCTGGCGGGCATTGACGCCATGGCCCAAATTTGCCAGCACCGTCCCATGATGCGGCGTCCCCAGCGTGATTGCGATGGCCAGACGGCCATCGCCGTGGCAGCGCATCCAGGCACGGGCAACCAGGCCCCCCATGCTGTGTGCCACGATGATGACGCGACGCTGGCCGGTTTCCCGGCAGAGTGCTTCGACTGCCCCTTGCAATTGCGGCACATAGGCGTCGATGTCGGTAAACACGGGCTCGAGATCCAGCGCCAGGTGGCTGATGCGTGCGCTGCTCAATGCCTGGCTCATGGAGTGCCAATATCCACTGTTGCAGCCATAGCCATGAATCAGCAGCACGGGCGGGCAGGGCGAATCATGGAACAGCCGGCGCGAAAAAGTCTTGAAGGGCATGGTCCACGACGATGTCAGCATCGAGGCAGCAAATTCATTGAAAAACATGTGCAGCCAGGCGCCGGCGTGCAGGGATGTGGGCGCTGCAGCCGCGTGCGCGAGGTCGTGCGCGGTATCGCGATGGCGCCAGGCGATGAAGAAATTGTTCGCGCTCAGCAGCAGGCGCAACACCAGCACGCCCAGCAAGCCACCCAGGATCGCCAGCGTCATTGCTGCTGCCGGCGCCCAGGAAGCGCCGTTGCGCGTCAATGGCCAGGCAGCCTCGATGATGGGCGCAACAGCCCATGCCATGGCCAAGGCCAGGCAGCACTCCAGCAACAGTACAAAGCGCATCAAGCGGGCGATCATGGCAAGCAGTCTACTGCATGCCGGTGCACCGCCTTCGATCTCGAACAACGATGGACACCAGCATCACTCGGGAATTGCGATGGATGCCTATGTTCAGTCCAGGGCGACGATGAACGCCTGTGCCAGTCTGGAGCGACGGTAAACGCCTGTGCCAGTCCGGAGCGACGATGACCGCCGATATCAGTTCTGAATACGAATGAACACATGCGTCCATCGGCACCAGCGATGAACATCTACCGGGTGCAGACGTGCCGCACCTGGTTCAGGTCGGTTTCGCCAGCCAGCACTTTTTCCACGCCATCCATTTTCAGGGTCATCATGCCGTCCTGCAATGCCGTGGCCATCAGGGCCGCATGCGGCGCACGCCGGGCGATGAGCTGCTTGAGGTGCTCGGTTCCCGCCATCAATTCATGCAGGCCGATGCGTCCGGCGTAGCCGCCACTGCACATGCCGCAGCCCACGGCGCGGTACAGCAGCAGAGCGTCAAGCTCGCGCAATGCATCGGCATTGCCGGGGGTGGCCTGAGCCCTGCCAGAGGGCGCAGACGCCGCCTGGCGGTGGTGCCGACGCTTCCAGGTTTGCACCGTGGCGCAAATCATGGACTGCCTGTCGGCAGGGTCCTGGACGCCATGCAGGCGCTCTTCGCAATATTCGCTGGCCAGCAGATGCAGTTCATCGTCGGTCGGATGATAGGCCTGCTTGCAGTGGGAACACAGCCGCCGTGCCAGCCGCTGCGCCAGGATACCCAGCAGTGCGTCGGAAAAATTGTAGGGGTCCATGCCCATGTCGAGCAGGCGCTGGATCGACTCCGGCGCGCTGTTGGTATGCAGCGTGGCAAACACCAGATGGCCGGTCAGCGAAGCCTCGATGCCGATGGCCACTGTTTCGCGGTCGCGCATCTCGCCGACCATGATGATGTCCGGGTCGGCGCGCAGGAATGCCCGCATCACGGTGGCAAAATCCAGGCCCGTCTTGCGGTTGACCTGCACCTGGCGCAAGCCTTTCTGGGTGATTTCGACCGGGTCTTCCGCCGTCCAGATCTTGGTGTCGGAGCGGTTCAGATGCTGCAGGAGCGAATGCATGGTGGTGGTCTTGCCGGCACCGGTCGGGCCGCACACGAAAAAGATGCCATGGGGTTTTTCGATCAAGTGTTTCAGCCTCGCCAGGTTGGCTGGCAAGATGCCGAGCTGCGCCAGCGGCACCGGTTCACCGACCGCCAGCAGACGCAGCACGATGTCTTCCAGGCCGCCGGCCGTGGGCAGCGTTGCCACGCGCAGTTCGATATCGAGCGGGCCGTATTTGCGAAAGCGGATCTTGCCATCCTGCGGACGCCGATGTTCGGAAATGTCGAGGTCGCCCATGATCTTGATGCGCGCCGCCAGCGCCTTGCGGTAACTGGCCGGCACCTCGATGTAGGACTGCAAGGCGCCGTCCTTGCGGAAACGGACCACGGTCTTTTCCCGTCCGGGTGCGGGTTCGATGTGGATGTCGGAGACGCCACCGGCGTGGGCATCGAGAATGATCTTGTTGACCAGCTGCACCACTTCATTTTGCGAGGCGGCTGCCAGATCGCTGGCACCGTTGTCGCCATCGTCTTCCTCTGACTGCATGTCGGAGAGCAGTTCGCGCACCGTGGCCGGGACGTCGGCATGGTCGAAGAATTGTGCCAGCGTGCGCAGGAAATCAAGCCGGGTCGTGATGCGGAATTGCAGACGGGCGCGCGGATAGATATTGCTGATTACACGGGCATGGCGTATCTGGTCGGCATCGAGCGCCATGACGACCACAGCATTTTCAAGCGTTTCCAGCGGTATCCATTGATGCTGGAGCAGGTAATCCCTTTTCAGGTTTTTCAGCAACTCGATAGGCTTGATGCGATGAGGATCGAATGCTTGGTATGGCAGCTGGTAATGGCTGGCCAACGCTGCACCGATATCGGCCGCGCTGAGGTGGTATTCGGCCAGCAAGACGTCCTCGATATCGATGCTGCGCCGGCGGGCGCTGACGCCGGCTTGCTGCAACTGCAATGCGTCCAGCTGGCCGTTGATCACCAGGGCAGCATATTTATTGTCCAGATCGGCAATCTGGTCTGCGTGCAGCGGTCGATTGCCTGGCAAATTGGAGACGGTAGTGTCCATCAGCACAACCCCATGACTGTGATCGGTAAGTCATGGTAGCTGTAAAATCATACCAGTGGTTGGTTTTCTGCCGGCGCCTCGCGATGCTGTTGCGGCCAGTGCCGCGCACCGTCCACACGGCTGCTTCGACCGATCAGAACGACAGGAGCAGCATTGCAGAGTCAGCGATTTGTGATCAGGTCCAGCCGGTCCAACCGCTCCAGCCGGGTACCGGCCAGACGGTCATGGATGAACTGGCGTTGCGGGTCAAGAAACACCGCGAATGCCCAGATCAGGATATTGAGCACTGGAAACAACACCAGCATCCAGCCTTTGGCGCCGATGATCAGCGCCAGCGCCAGGCCGGGGACGAACCAGCCCCAGGCCAGCACATAGCGGATTGCGGCGCGCAACGGACGTACGGTTTGTCCGTCGCTGGTCAACAGGCAGATGCGCCAGGTCTTCATTGGCAGGGTCTGGCCGCCGTGGCTCCAGAACCAGACGAAGTACAGTGCCAGGACCAGGAACAGCCAGACCTGCAGCGCCGCGCGGTGGTCAAGCGCATTGCGCTGTTGCAGCAGGGTGGAGAACAGCCAGCCGGCAATGAACACCACGCCAAACAACAGCGTGGCTTCATAGATCATGGCGACCAGGCGCACGCGCAGGGAAGGTGGCGACAGCCGCGCCAATGGTGTCGGCGTGCCTGCAGTAACCGGGGGCAGGGAAGTGGATGCGGTCAAGTGCGCGGCGAAAGCCCGTCAGCGGTTCAAAAGCGGATTCAAGGGCGCCACGGGTGCGGTGCCATTCAAGGGCGCCACCGGTGCAGCAGCACCTGACGGCGCTACGGCGCCGGCTGGCGCACCCGCACCGAATACTGCGCCAGCCCCGGCGCCGGCACCGGTGACGACACCGGAGCCTGCAGGCGCGCCGCTCACTGCACCAGTGATGGCACCATTGACGGCACCCGGGCGCGCAAGCGGCAGTGGCCGCGACGGCACGATGGCGGTAGCCGGCGCGACCGGTGATTTCAAATCGGACTTCAAGGCAGCACGTGGCAACGGTGCCGGCGCGGGTGTTTTTGCCGCCGCCGGACGTGGCAGGTTGGCAACCCGTTTTTTTTGCTGGATTTCAGCTGCCAGCTGTTCCTTTTGCGCTGTACTGAGTTGCTGGTAATTTTCCCACTCGACCGTTTTCTGGTCTGGTCCAAGCTTCTTGGCCCGGGTGTAGCTCTCGCGTGCAACCCGTCGCTGCTCCGGCGTCAGCGCCGCCCAGGCACGCATGTTTTCCTGGATCTTTTGCTGCTGTTCGGGTTTTAGGGTAATGAAATTGGCGCTGATGGCCACCCACTTCTTCCTCTGTGAAAGAGCAAGCTTGTCCCACTCGCCCGCCAGTGGTGCAAGTGCCTGGCGCTGGACGGGATTGAGGTCGCGCCACATCGGGTCGCCATTGCCGGCCGCAACAAATTTGCCACCAATCGGGCGTGGCATCAAGGCCGTACGTCCGGCATTGTCGTGAAGCTCGGTGGCGGGGCGCACGGCAGCCGCAGCGATTGCTGCCTTGCTGCCGGGCTGGACAGCGGCTGCCGGCGCGCCGGGCGCTACCGGTGCAGCGGAAAACACCGGACCAGCGGCGGGTGCGGTAGCGGAGCTGGCTGCAGCTGGCGGCGTCGTGCTGGTTGCGGCCTGGGTGCCGATGGGCGTGCCGCCAGGAGCGGCAGGGGCGATAGCCGCCAGTGCCGGAGCCATGGGGCTAGCTGCCATGACGGCAGCAGCCAGGGTGGCAGTCGTCATCACCAGTGTTGCCAGCGGTTTTGCCGGCCAGGCGGACATTCCGCGCAACAACAGTGCGCCCAGGATCATGGTTTTACTCCGCCTTTTTGGCGAGGTAGGCATTGAAGCCGTGGTCGAGGTAGGCCGTCAATGGCAGCTCGTCGGAAAGCACCATGGCATCGATCTCGGCAAGGTCGTCGATGCGTTGATCCTGCTCGCCCTGGTACAGTCCGATCAGGCCGGCCACCAGGACCACCAGCGGCAATGCAATGCCGAAACGGCCAAACCACGAGCCGGGATCGAAGGACAGGATGCCGCGGCCACCGCCAGCCGGCACTGCCCGAGTGGCCGGTGCAAATGCCGGCAGCGGACCGTTGTCTTTTTTGCGCGCCAAAGCCGCAGCACGCGCAGCGGCAAGCCGGTCAATGCTGGCAGCCGGAAGGTTGTCGAGATTCTGGTCCAGGCGATAGGCCAGCTTGCGGGCAAAGACCACTTCCTTGGCGACAATCTTGTTATTCGCCTGATTACTTGATTGGTTAGTCATAAGCGTATTCCTTGGGCTCTTAAGGCGTGGGCCAGCGCATGCGTGGCACGGGAGCAATGTGTCTTTACGCTGCCTTCGGAACATCCCATCGCAGCGGCGGTTTCAGCCACATCCAGATCCTGCCAGTAACGCATGAGGAACGCTTCCCGTTGACGTGCCGGGAGTTTTTGTACTTCGTTGTCGATGGCCAGCAGGATCTGGTCGCGCGAGACCTGGTCTTCGGCCGACTCCGACGCCCGCGTGCCTTCCTCGCTTTCGAAGGTCTCCAGCAGGTCGAAGTCTTCGCTGCCCTCGGACTTGCCGCCCAGCGATGAAAACAGCGTCACCCAGGTGCTGCGGACCTTTTCTCGGCGGAAATAATCATGAATGGTATTTTGCAGGATGCGCTGGAACAGCATCGGCAGCTCGGCCGCCGGCTTGTCGCCGTATTTTTCCGCCAGCTTGATCATGGCGTCCTGGACGATGTCGAGGGCCGACTCATCCTTGCGCACGGCATACAGTGCCTGCTTGAATGCGCGCCGCTCTACCGTTTCAAGAAAGTCGGATAATTCTTTGTCAGTTGCCATGCGAAGAGGCGTGCAATGTCTTTGTCACAGTCGGAACGTGGATGAGAACGCCTCGGCAAACGAATGGGAATCTGGGCAGGAGCTTGCCCCAGGGCACCGATGTAGCAGTCTTGTAACAGTTTCGGAACATGCGCATACTAGCAAAAAACCCTATGGATGTGGATGTTTTTCATCAGCGACTGTACTGCCTTGCGCGCTTGGCAGCCGATTTTGATGAAATTCCTTGACCAAAGTCTTGCCACGCATTACCGTGTTACTCCCCTTCGTAATCACGAAGGTCAGTCCGTTCGCGCTCGGCCCACCCCGCCTTGCCCGAACCGGCGCGCTTCATTTGAATGCCAGTTTGCTCACACCCATGCCACAAGCGTGAGGAATTCATCCAGATAACGCCGCAACCCTGGCTGCCCGCGTGGCGCCTGCCGCAGATCAAGGCATGTTCAACGACATGTCCGGCACTGCAGCCGGCACCCGGATCCGGAAGGTCAGGTCAAGGCGCGATGACGGCTGAATTTCGCCAGGAGAGAGCATCCGATCAATCTCCAATGGACCTTGAAAGGAAGGAAACATGAACAAAGACAGCAAAGACACTGGACAGGAAATGACCGGCGCAGAAATCCTGGTGCGTTGCCTGGCCGAAGAGGGCGTCGAACATGTGTTCGGTTATCCCGGCGGCGCAGTGCTCTACATCTATGACGCCATTTTCAACCAGAACAAATTCCAGCATATCCTGGTGCGCCATGAACAGGCCGCCGTCCATGCAGCGGATGCCTATTCCCGCAGCTCCCACAAGGTCGGCGTCGCACTGGTGACCTCCGGCCCTGGCGTGACCAATGCGGTGACCGGTCTGGCGACGGCCTACATGGATTCGATTCCCATGGTGGTCATTTCCGGCCAGGTGCCGTCGTATGCGATTGGCGAAGACGCATTCCAGGAATGCGATACCGTCGGCATCACGCGGCCCTGCGTCAAGCACAATTTCCTGGTCAAGGATGTGCGCGACCTGGCAACGGTCATGAAGAAAGCCTTCTACATTGCCTCGACCGGCCGGCCTGGCCCGGTGCTGGTGGACATTCCCAAGGACATCACCGCGCACAAATGCGTGTATGACTATCCGAAGGATATCGAGATGCGCTCGTACAAGCCGGTGGACAAGGGCCATGCCGGCCAGATCCGCAAGGCGGTGCAATTGCTGCTGCATGCCGAACGTCCGATGATCTATGCCGGCGGCGGCGTGATTTTGGCCAATGCCTCGCCTGAACTCAACAAGCTGGTCGACAAGCTGGGCTTTCCCTGCACCACCACGCTGATGGGCCTGGGCGGCTACCGTGCCGCCAGCAAAAACTATGTCGGCATGCCCGGCATGCACGGCACCTATGAAGCCAACATGGGCATGCAGCATGCCGATGTGCTGATCGCCATCGGTGCGCGCTTCGACGACCGCGTGATCGGCAATCCAAAGCATTTCGCTTCGCACGCCAAGAAGATCATCCATATCGATATCGACCCATCGTCGATTTCCAAGCGCGTGCGTGTCGACGTGCCCATCGTCGGCAACGTCAAGGACGTGCTGGTGGAACTGCTGGCCCAGCTCGACGCCGCCGAAGCTGCCGGCGTGAAGCTCAACAGCGAAGCGCCACTGTCGGCCTGGTGGAAACAGATCGACACCTGGCGTGCGCGCGATTGCCTGAGTTTTGCCGACAGCAGCGAAGTCATCAAGCCGCAAAGCGTGATCCAGAAAGTCTGCCAGTTGACCGATGGCGACGCCTTCATCACCACCGACGTCGGCCAGCATCAGATGTGGGCAGCCCAGTACTACAATTTCAACAAGCCGCGCCGCTGGATCAATTCCGGCGGCCTGGGCACCATGGGTGTGGGCCTGCCTTACGCCATTGGCGTGCAGATGGCCAACCCCGATGCGACCGTGGCCTGCATTACCGGCGACGGCGGCATCCAGATGTGCATCCAGGAACTCGCCACCTGCAAACAATATCATCTGACGCCAAAGATCATTTTGCTCAACAACCGCTATCTCGGCATGGTGCGCCAGTGGCAGCAAATCGATTATGGCTCGCGCTATTCCGAGTCGTACATGGATTCGCTGCCCGACTTCACCATGCTGGCCGAGTCGTATGGCCACGTTGGCATGAAGATCGACAATCCACGCGATGTCGATGGCGCCCTGCAGGAAGCGTTTGCCATGAAAGACCGTCTCGTGTTCATGAACTTCATTACCGACCAGGCCGAAAACGTCTGGCCCATGGTCAAGGCCGGCGCCGGCCTGACCGAGATGCTGCTTGGATCGGAGGACCTCTGATCATGCGCCATATCATTTCGCTGTTGCTGGAAAACGAAGCCGGCGCGCTTTCGCGTGTGGTCGGCCTGTTTTCCGCGCGCGGCTACAACATCGAAACCCTGACAGTTGCGCCGACCGAAGATGCCACGCTCTCGCGCATGACCATCGTCACCTCCGGTTCGGACGATGTGATCGAACAGATCACCAAGCATCTGAACCGGCTCATCGAAGTCGTCAAGGTGGTCGACCTGACCGAGGGTTTCCATATCGAGCGCGAGCTTATGCTCATCAAGGTCAGGGCAGTGGGCAAGGAGCGCGAAGAGATGAAGCGCACTGCGGATATCTTCCGCGGCCGCATCATCGATGTCACCGAAAAGAGCTATACCATTGAACTGACCGGGGACAAGACCAAGCTTGATGCCTTTATCGAATCGATCGACCGCAGCGCCATTCTGGAAACGGTGCGCACCGGCTGCTCCGGCATCGGGCGCGGCGAGCGGATCCTGAAAGTCTGACACGGCCAAGCCGGTCATCCTGTTTTTGTTTTCATCAAGGCCGGGACTGTGGAATCCGCGCTTCGGTCTTGATGTTTCTCCAGCTGCTTAAAATACTGATTAGGAAATACCATGAAAGTTTATTACGACAAGGATTGCGATCTCTCCCTCATCAAGGGCATGAACGTTGCCATCATCGGGTACGGTTCGCAAGGCCACGCGCATGCGCAGAACCTCAATGACTCAGGCTGCAAGGTGACTGTCGGTCTGCGCAAGGGTGGCGCTTCATGGGACAAGGTCAAGAATGCCGGCCTGAACGTGGCGGAAGTCAACGACGCAATCAAGGCGGCCGACCTGATCATGATCCTGCTGCCGGATGAAAACATCGCCAGCGTGTATTCGGAAAACATTGCACCGTTTGCCAAGCAAGGCGCCGTCCTGGCGTTTGCCCACGGCTTCAACGTGCATTACGGCCAGGTCGTGCCGCGCGCCGATCTCGACGTCATCATGGTGGCGCCAAAAGCGCCGGGCCACACCGTGCGCGGTACCTACGCGCAAGGCGGCGGCGTGCCGCACCTGATCGCCATCCATCAGGATGTCTCGGGCAATGCGCGCAATATCGCGCTGTCGTATTCGATGGCCAATGGTGGCGGCCGTGCCGGCATCATCGAAACCAACTTCCGTGAAGAAACCGAAACCGATCTGTTCGGTGAACAGGCTGTGTTGTGCGGTGGTACCGTCGACTTGATCAAGGCCGGTTTCGAAACGCTGGTCGATGCGGGTTATGCGCCGGAAATGGCCTACTTCGAGTGCTTGCATGAATTGAAATTGATTGTCGATCTGATCTATGAAGGCGGCATCGCCAACATGAATTACTCGATTTCCAACAATGCGGAATACGGTGAATATGTCACGGGTCCACGCGTGATCAATGATGAAAGCCGTGCTGCAATGAAGGCCTGCCTGAAGGATATTCAGACCGGCGAATATGCCAAGAACTTCATCCTGGAAAGCAAGGCCGGCGGCCCGACACTGCTGTCACGCCGCCGCCTGATGGCCGAGCATCAGATTGAAAAGGTTGGTGCTACTTTGCGCTCGATGATGCCTTGGATTGCCAAGAATAAACTAGTCGATCAGTCGAAGAACTAAGCGAGCACAAGCCGGGCATCATGCCGTAATCGCTTGCAAGCGATTACGGCGCCGGAGCTAACAGCTGCGCACTTGCGCAGCTTTTTTTACGCTCTGACGTGCCTTGGAGCGCCAAAAACAAGTTGGTCGATCAATCAAAGAACCAAGCTTTTTTTGAATTCCCATTCCATCTATAACGCAGGTGCCGTTGCGCTTTCGATATAAACTCCGTTCTGCCGCACCAATGAAAACATGGTGTCGGAACGCTCCATCAACATCTGGATGTCGCTGGAGCGGACGGTACGGTTGACGTATAAAAGCACCGGATACTGGCCCAGCCTTCGTTCCGCAGGCAAGTCATCGTAAGCGTTGATATTATTTTTCAGCAAAAAGTTTTCATCCGGGGTGCGTCCATGCCGAAAATATTGGCCACCCTGGAATTCGCTATCGCGCTCTTCCATCTGTATGCCAAGCGCTCGCTCGATTTCGGGGCGCGCATCATCCAGGGTACCCCGGCGCCTCCCATAAACGTCAAATGAAACCATGGCACCTCCGGTCAAAACCAAAAGTATATAACCGGAGATAACTTTGGAAGGTTGTTTATCGGCATAGCGGCAAGCCGACGCCAACTTCACTTCAGGATTGCAACCGGGCCATGGACTTACAGTGCTCGCCAGGCACCGGGATTTTTTTCGACGGCCAGACTTTCTACCTGCACAGCCGGCGCATGATTCCGTGGTATTGACCAGTCATGGCGTTGGTCGATGATTTTCGGCTTTTGCGGTCTTGGAATCGGAAAATTTTTCCTGTGCGTGGTGCATTCGGTGGTCTGGTACACCATGAAATGAATCGGGCGTCCACTGAATTCGTGCATGACGGCACGGACCTTGGTCAGGTTCAGATCCTTTTCCATTTCTTCCGTGAGCGCTTCAGTACGGTCACCTTGGGTGCGCAATTCCAGGCCGTTTGCGCAGGCTTGATCATGCAATCTGAGCGATGCCAGTGCGATGTCATGGTCGCTGTGAGGACCGAACGGCCGCTGTTTCCGTTCATTGATGCCGCTGACCGTACTGCCCATCATGACTGCCTCGACGTCGCCATGACCGGCTTCTTCAAGTTTGGAATATAAAAGCGTTGCAAATTCCTTGAAGTGAACCGAATTTCTGAAGCCGCAAAGCGGATAGTCGAAGCCCGCACCGCGTTGAGGCATTTTCGGCAAACCCACATGCAGGTTTGGCGTGCCAAGCTGCGGCGCCGAACGCGGCTGGGGAGGGGAAATCACGGCCTTGCCCTGAAGGTTCGGCACAGGCGTGGTGTTGCGCACCGATAGCGGTTGGGGCCCTCGATTGCGCGAGGTTTGCTGCGAATGTTTGCTAGATGGCTGCATGGTTATCCTGGAAAAAAATGAAAAGCTTGGGTAGGTAACCGTTGCGAAAGAAAAGGATCCTGCGAGCAGTCTTTGTTTGGATCATCAAACAATCGGGTGATCCCGCCGGCCCCCGCAGGCCAGCGTTTGGTACTTGCTACATGGACTCGTGCTTTGGGCTGCAAACCGGCATACTTGTCGCCGCCGCAGTCACGCAGTTGAGGGCAAGGACTTGCGCAACATTTGCGCATTGCCTGTGCATTGCCTGCGCATTCTCTGCGCATCGTCTGCGTAATGGCTGCGCAATGACGCGCCATCAATGCGCCAACCCTGCCCGGTTTTTGCGCAGGTCTTGCAGCGGTTTTGCAACGATGCTGTTCATCCATTTTCACCAGGAGTTTTCATGTCCCGTCTCGCACCACTGTTGTTCTCCACCGTACTGGCAGCCAGCCTGCACGCTTCGCTGGCACAGGCACAGGCACAGGCACAAGCACAAGCACAAGCAGGCAACCTGGCTGCCCAGGGCTCTGCAACCATGGTGGTGGTGCCGGCCAGCGGCGAAATCCGCCGTGCCAACGATCAAGCCATCGTCACGCTGACGCTTGAAGAGCAGGACAAGGACAAGACCGTTGCCGCCTCGCGTGTGAATGCGAAGATGAAGCAGGGCACCGAGATCGTCAGGTCTGCCGATCCTCAGGCCCAGCTCAAGACGCGCGGCTATTACACCTATCCCGTCTATGGCGACGAGCCGGCGGTTCCTCAGCCGCGCGGGAATGCCAAGCCGCGTTTGCCGGTTGCCTGGCGGATCGGCCAGACCCTGGAGGTCACGACCACCAACCTGGCCATGCTGCCTAAAACCGTCGCGGCGGCCCAGCAGCTGTTATCCTTGAATGGCATTCATTTCGGCTTGACGGAGAGCAGTGTCAAGAACGCCGATGCGCAGCGCATCGGCGCTGCCTACCGCAGCCTGACCGATCGGATCAGCGCCATCGCTGCCGCCATGGGTCACAACCCGGCGGATGCAGTGATCGACACCATCGATTTCGACGCCTCGGGCGCCTATGCCGGCAATGCTGCGCCGGCACCGATGGCCATGATGCGCTCGGCTGCCATGAAGGAGTCGCAGCAAATCGAGGAGCCCAGCTTTGAGCCGGGCGAGACCGTTCTGTCGATGCAGGTCGTCGGCAAGGTGCGATTCATGCAAGCTGGCAGATAGCGGCACCGGATAGCAGCGGCTGCTGGTGGCATGCAAACAGTGCATCGGCGGCGCAAAGTCCCAGGGGTTACATTTCAGGCCACGTCGTCTAGAATAGCTCGTCCTCGAAACCGGCCCGCCGGGGCGGGGCGCGAACGAGCTGATCAACGATGAACAGGAATGCAATGCCAAACTTCAACCGCCGCAACCAGAAAGCGGGCGGGCCGCGTAGCGTCAAGCCCCTGCGCGGCTTGCGCCAGTCGCTGCGCCACACGCGCCGCGAAGATGACGACAACCTGGAAGAGGCGGCCCCGGCGCGCCGGCGCCGCGGCATCTACCTGTTGCCGAATGCATTCACCACTGCTGCGCTGTTCTGCGGTTTCTACGCCATCGTCATGGCAATGAACCTGAAATTCGACCAGTCGGCCATTGCCATCTTCGCCGCCATGGTGCTCGATGCCGTCGATGGCCGCGTCGCTCGCCTGACCAATACGCAAAGCGAATTCGGCGCCCAGTACGACAGCCTCTCCGACATGGTGTCCTTCGGCGCCGCCCCGGCGCTGGTGATGTATGAATGGTCCTTGCGCGGGCTCGGCAAGTGGGGCTGGCTGGCGGCCTTCGTGTATTGCGCCGGCGGGGCCTTGCGGCTGGCGCGTTTCAATACCAATTTGACCGTGGTCGACAAACGCTACTTCCAGGGGCTGCCCAGCCCGGCCGCCGCCGCGCTGGTGGCCGGCTACATCTGGCTGATGGATGACCTTGGTTTCACCGGCACCGACCTGTCGTGGAGTTCATGGTGCATCACGCTGTTCGCCGGCCTGACCATGGTCACCAATGTGCCGTTCTACAGTTTCAAGGATGTGAACTTTCGCAAGTCGGTGCCGTTCATTGCCATCTTTGTCATCGTGCTGCTGTTCGTGGCGGTATCGAGCGACCCGCCCAAGGTATTGTTCAGCCTGTTCATCCTGTACGGTCTTTCCGGCTACGCCGTGTTTTTCTGGCGTTTGTTCAAGGGCCGGCCGGTCAGCATCATCCAGACCGGGCCGGAGCAGCACGAGATGGACGAGCCGCTCAAATAAGCAATGCAATGGCGGACCAGATTCCGCTGCGGGCATCCGTCGTGCAGAGACGGGCTGGCGGCCGGCAAGAGGTCGCAGGCTGATCGATCCACAGACCAACGCCGATGGAAAATTTGAGTCGCGGGGCGATTTGCTATATACTCCGCGGTCTGGTCCAGATCAGCATTTTGGATCGGAATCATCCTGAGGCGCAAACCAGTCAGGTTTGCGTATTCATATCATGCAGGCCAACACGGTGTTCGGGGTTCAGACTCCAGTCACCGCATGTGAAAGAAAGATATCATGACCATCGAAAAAAGCAGCAAGGCTGCCATCGTCGCGGACAATGCCCGCGGCCAGAACGATACCGGATCGCCGGAAGTGCAAGTTGCACTGCTGACTGCCCGCATCAACGAACTCAACGGCCACTTCAAGGCCCATGCCAAGGATCACCACTCACGCCGTGGTCTGATCATGATGGTCAATCGCCGCAAGAGCCTGCTGTCCTACCTCAAGGGCAAGGATGCAACGCGCTATCGCGCATTGATCGAAAAGCTCGGCCTGCGCAAGTAAGCATTATTCGCGCTTTCCGGTTTTGAATGCAGAAATGCCTGTGTCAGTTCACTGATACGGGCATTTTTCGTTTCAGGCCGGCATTTAATCAACGAATGTTTTCGTAGTAAAAGCTTTCGCAGTGGAGCTTACGTAGCAAGACCGCACAGCCTTCCCTGGCAGGCGGTCCGTGGTGAGGTGGACGACAGCGCCTGAAAATCTGTCGGCAAAATAGAAAGGACTTACCGTGTTCAATAAAGTTACCAAAACCTTCCAGTACGGCCAGCACAAGGTCACCCTCGAGACCGGCGAAATCGCTCGCCAGGCTTCCGGCGCCGTACTCGTGTCGATCGAAGACACCGTGGTGCTTGCAACCGTCGTGGCGCGCAAGGATGCCAAGCCAGGCCAGGACTTTTTCCCGCTGACCGTCGATTATGTTGAAAAGACCTATGCCGCCGGCCGCATTCCCGGCGGTTTTTTCAAGCGCGAAGGCCGTCCTTCGGAAAAGGAAACACTGACCTCGCGCCTGATCGACCGTCCGCTGCGCCCGCTGTTCCCCGAGGGCTACCTCAATGAAGTCCAGATCATCATCCACGTCTTGTCGGTCAATCCGGAAATCGATCCCGATATCGCCGCCATGATCGGCGCTGCCGCAGCAGTGTCGGTGGCCGGCATTCCGTTCGACGGCCCGGTGGGCGCCGCCCGCGTCGGCTACATCAATGGCCAGTATGTGCTCAACCCGACCGTCGCCCAGCTGAAGACGTCCAAGCTTGACCTGGTGGTGGCCGGTACCGAAGCTGCCGTGTTGATGGTGGAATCGGAAGCCCAGCAATTGTCGGAAGAAATCATGCTCGGCGCCGTGGTGTTTGGTCACGAACAGATGAAGGCCGTCATCGACGCCATCCATGAACTGGTACGCGACGGCGGCAAGCCGGAAGTCGAATGGACCGCGCCGGCCAAGGATGAAGCGCTGATCGCCCGCGTCAAGGAACTGGGCGCTGCCGCCATTCTCGACGCCTACCAGACCCGCGACAAGGTTGCCCGCACCGCCAAGCTCAAGGCTGCCACCGCACAAGTCAATTCCGGCCTGGCCGCCCAGGCTGCTGCCGATGGCAGCGCCGTGCCAAGTGCGGCCGATGTCAACAATGTGCTGTTCGACATGGAAGCCAAGATCGTGCGTACCCAGATCCTCGATGGCGAACCCCGCATCGATGGCCGCGATACCCGCACCGTGCGGCCGATCTCGATCCGCACCGGCGTGCTGCCGCGCACCCATGGTTCGGCGCTGTTTACCCGTGGCGAAACCCAGGCGCTGGTGGTGGCCACGCTCGGCACGGCACGCGACGAACAGAAGATCGACGCGCTGATGGGCGAGTACAGCGACCGTTTCATGCTTCACTACAACATGCCGCCGTTCGCCACCGGTGAAACCGGCCGCGTCGGCACCCCGAAGCGCCGTGAAATCGGCCACGGCCGCCTGGCCAAGCGCGCCTTGGTTGCCGCCTTGCCGGCGCCGGAAGAGTTCAGCTACTCGGTGCGCCTGGTATCGGAAATCACCGAATCGAATGGTTCTTCATCGATGGCGTCGGTATGCGGCGGCTGCCTGGCATTGATGGACGCCGGCGTGCCGATGCAGGCGCATGTCGCCGGCATCGCCATGGGCTTGATCAAGGAAGGCGGCAAGTTTGCCGTGCTCTCCGACATCCTGGGCGATGAAGATCACCTGGGCGACATGGATTTCAAGGTGGCCGGCACTGCCAATGGCATTACCGCGCTGCAAATGGATATCAAGATCCAGGGCATCACCAAGGAAATCATGCAGGTCGCCCTGGCGCAAGCCAAGGAAGGCCGCATCCATATCCTCGGCAAGATGCAGGAAGCCGTGCCCAACGGCAAGGCTGAACTGTCGAACTTCGCTCCGCGCCTGATCACCATCAAGATCAATCCGGAAAAGATCCGTGATGTGATCGGCAAGGGCGGCGCCGTCATTCGCGCGCTGACCGAAGAAACCGGCACCCAGATCGACATCAGCGATGAAGGCGTGGTCACCATTGCCTCGGTTGACGCCGCCGCCGGCCAGGAAGCCAAGCGCCGCATCGAAGAACTCACCGCTTCGGTCGAAGTCGGCAAGGTCTACGATGGCGTGGTCCTGAAGCTGCTCGACTTTGGCGCCATCGTCCAAGTCATGCCAGGCAAGGATGGCTTGCTGCACATCAGCCAGATCGCCAACGAACGCGTCAATGCGGTCGCCGACTATCTGAAGGAAGGCCAGCAGGTACGCGTCAAGGTTCTGGAAACCGACGACCGTGGCCGCCTGAAACTGTCGATGAAGGCTGCCGCAGCAGAGCAGGGCGATGCCGCCCCGGCACCGGCAATCTGAGACAGCAGCATGACTGGCTGGCGCTGACCATCTGAAGCGCCGGGCCGGCATGGCACGGCAAGGTCGGCTTCGCAACGGCTCCATGAGATTCATGGAGCCGTTTTTCATGGGGCCGGTAGATGGGCGTGATACATGGGCCTGGTACATGGGCCTGGTACATGGGCTTGGTGAATGGGCTTGGTGCATAGGCGTGATACAGGGCCATGCTACCTGGGCCCGGCACCTGGACCACGTGGAAGATTGCAGCGCTTTGTTGTAGAAATGGAACTATCTAGTGTGGCTTTCCACTCAAGGGCGTTCATTCACGGCCTTGCTGAAGCAGCGTGCGGGATTGAACGACGCAAAATCACGTTCAAGGGACGAGGCAGCGATTCGCCCTGCGAATGACGATTTTTGCGATGCATTCGATTAATGCCACCTGCCTGGAACAGCCATGCCGCCTAATCTGCACCCCGCGCACAACATTGTCGTGCCCAAATATGCCCCTTCGACGCACGCGCCCAAACCAGGCATGGCCAAGCCGGCTCCCGCAGCGCTATCGGCGTCGCAGGCAAAACCGGCTGCACCAGCTCCCGCCTCCGCTGCGGCAACTGCCATCACGGGCAAGTACCTGCAGGAACAAAAACCGCTGAAGAAGGAAACCGCTCTGTCACGCCAGCTGGCAAGGTTCAACGAGCCACTGAGGGCCGACTACGACAGGCGTGGCAAAGGCGCCGGCATGCCCAGGCTGGACCAGAGCCGGCACACCGCAATCCGTTTTGACGGACCAGGGATGAACGCCAACCATTTCTACCTGACCGACCGGAGCGGCAACCGTTTGCCCGGCGCAGTTGCTACTGCCTGTACCTATCCGAATGACCAGGGCCTGGAAGGGTTCTGGGATATGGCCAGAGCGATCAAACCATCGGTGATCATGGTGCTGGCGGAAGACAAGGACATGAAGACCGGGAGTTGTGGCTACTTCCGCCGCGACGAAATCTGCGGCGAGAAAGTCATCAAGTCCAGGTTCGTCGAACGCGACAAGGAAAGCGGCGCCAAGCTCTACATGGTGACCATCCTGGAAAAAGGCATCGAGCTGGAAATTCCGGTAATCCATGTCGATGACTGGCCTGACCGCAGCGCACTCGGCACAGCCAGGCTGAAAAAGGTGATCGAATTCATGCGAAGGGTGGAAGCACGTGGCGAACCCGGAGAGCCGCGGCGCATTCCGCTGGTGCATTGCAAGCATGGCGTGGGACGCACGGGCCAGCTGATCGCCCAGTACCTGCTGATGACGCGCAAGAACGCAGTGCACAGCGCCGAGGAATTGATACAGACCATGCGCGCGCAGCGCGACTATTACATGCTGCATGCAGTCGAACAGCAAAATTCGATTGGTGAATTGGCCGCCGACCTGGGAATTCCCGTGCTTGCCCGGGATAATCCGTACAGCCTCGAATCCGTGCTCGATCACATGGGCGTCTTCGCCAGGCATGTCATTCCAAACTATCATTTCGACGACGTCTTGAGCCTGCTGAAATTCGAGCCGGAGATTCGCACCATGAAGGTCGACGATGCGCGTTCCTTGCTGCGCAAAATAGCCAGCCATCACTGCCCGCTGCGCATGGAGCTGAATACCCGGGCCCTGATATGGCCGACGTCCAGTTCCATGCAGTGCAAGGACCTGCACAGCGGTTTGAAGGCCAGCTTGACGCCAAGAGCACTGCTGCACGAAAGATCGATTGCTGGCCACGGCAATGACGAGGTGACCCTGACCTTCCTTCGGCCCGCAGGCGTGGTCGGCGACCTGGCCAATTATGCCGGCAAGTCGCGCGCTTATATCCAGTCGAAGATCATGTCGGACCGGCTCTCCGGCTATGAAGTCGACCTGGAAACCAGCGAAGGCCGCTGCCGTTTCCTCACGACGCACCATTTTGATGCCGTGCCGCTGCGTTTGACTCCCGCGCAATTGCGCAAACACCAGGCACATATCGCAGCCGATTTCTCGAAAGCCGGCAAATGCATGGTGGATTTCAAGGACCATCTGGATGGAAATGGCGAAGCCGTCCGCTATACCTTCGAACGCATCAGCGCCGACATCGACGCACCGTTGACGGGAATTGGATACAACGCCGCACTGGGGCCGCACAAGGTCAGGTTCGATTCATTCGGCAAGCTGGTCGATCTCGTCGACAGGCAAAGCAGGCGGGACGATGGCACCAGCAGCAGCATGACCATGGTTGCGGCAGATGCGCAACCGGATTGATTGCCTGCCAGCGTTTGCCAGTTGCCAGTTGCCGGGAGCCGGGAGCCGGGTGCCGGGTGCAGGCGCAAGTGCAGTTGCAGGTGCAGGTGCAGATGCTGGTGCAGGTGCAGCGGGCAGTGAATTGCATTGCGGGTGTGCAGGCCGAACGGATCTGCAAA
>JBPBPY010000167.1:0-23489 GCA_050954505.1 Janthinobacterium lividum | reverse complement strand
TCTATGCCGATCCGCCTTACCTGCCGCGCGAACAGCGAAAAAAACCTCAGAACGGCATGAATTACTTGAGCGGAATCCGGGAAGAATACACCTACGAAAATTGGGAAACAAATTTGCTCAATGAGGTAGAGCAACCTTGGGACTCGAACGTCCCAATGCTTCAGCAAAATCGTTACGTCGACAAGCTACGGAATTTGCTCGAATACCGTGGCTGGTGGGTCAGTGAGCCTGCTTTTCCGCTGCGCAACAAGGTCTCGGGAACAATGGAATTGGTGGCCAGCAATTTCAATGAAATCGATGGCGCGCCGGCGATACGCAAGCGTGGTTATGCCTCTGCAATTTCGAGGATGGCCTATCAAAACAACCACCGTGACAGCATGCGCCTGACCGCAAAGTGCCAGCTCGACGCAAAGATCCCGGCTTATCTTGAAGCCGTTGTCATCGAAGGGTGGCTGTATGCAGAAGTCGAGGGCAAGATCACAAAGTTTGCCGCAAAGGACGGCGAGCCAGTATTGCCGGATCCAGCACCTAAATCCGCGCAGCGCCAACCACCAAACGCCTATGCCTTGAAAATTCGGGAAACCGAATGGTTTCCTTTGAAACACCAAGACTCCTCCAGCCTGCCCAGGATTGCACCTGAATTCAAGCCGAAAATGTCATCTGCTGCAACGCGGCCCAGCTCTGCCCTGGCATTGCAATTCAAACGGGATATGGCGGAAATGAAAGTGGAAAACTGATCATTGGACATGACAAAAAGACGCTGTCGGCTGTGATGTAAATGGCAAGGTTCCAAACGCTTGACCTGACTCGAATAATTCCAGCGGGAAATTTAATGATATAATTTCTTTGAGGTAATTTTTCGTGGGGGGCTTGATTCGATGTCGCATGAATATCTGCCGGTCGCTGGAAACAGGGGAAGAACGGAATCGCCTACCCCTCGATTGCCGATGATTGAATTTGGAAAATCCATTCCAAAATTAATCCATCAAACTTTTCCATGCAAAACTCTGCCCGTTACATTGCAGAAGAATGTAGAAAATTTGATTTCTTTGAATCCTGGCTGGCAGCATCAGATATACGACGATCATGACATCAAGAATTTCGTCATGAATGCATATGGCGCCGAGATTTATAAGTACTTTGACAAGATCAATCCGCGATACGGCGCCGCCAAAGCGGACCTGTTCCGCTATTTGCTTCTCTATAAATACGGCGGGGTCTATCTGGATATCAAAAGTACCTGCCTGTGCCCATTTGAGGAATTCATTTTTCCAGACGATCGACTGCTGTTATCTCATTGGGATAACGAATCCGAAGGGCCACATTTCGGTTGGGGCAAGGTCAAGGAATTGGAAAACATCAAAAGAGGGGAATACCAGCAATGACACATCATTGCCGCGCCGGGGCATCCCTATTTGAAAGCGGTAATTGAAACAGTGCTGCGCAATATTGAACTGTACCAACCGCATTTGAATGGCACAGGGCAAATGGGTGTACTACGTCTGACTGGACCGATCGCCTATTCTCTGGCTATTCACCCATTAATTTCCGACAGCTTGAGCCGGGTGATCGACACAAGGGAGTCCGGTTTGGAGTATTCGATTTTCGCCGCCTCGGACCACTCGGTGATCTTCAAATACCACTATGTGTCACTGACGTCATCCATTATCAAACGTCGCGGCATGATGGATTTCCGTCCGATGCAAATGAAAAGTTGCCAGTTTGTTGGACCTCTCGATTTGCTGAACCGACACAGGTCTTCAACCGTGGCCAGCAAAACGATTCTGGCGAGACAAGGATCTTGAATCAAAAACCTTTTCTGATGCTGGCGAGAGTTCAAAGCTGGTGAAAAGAATTGATCTGACGAGCACAAGTCTTGCCCTTGAGATGGCCTATCTGGTCTACGCCCACCCTATGTGTCGGCTTGCTATTCAATCAACGGGCATCCTGGCAATCGTGCCTGGACGATCGTGAAGACGTTCCTGGAACCGGTACGCTTGGCATACAACCTCAAGGGGGTCCCAGCAAGGCCTCGCGCACGGCATCATGTGGAATCACGCAGCTGGCGTCATGTGCGCAGTTTGGCACAACCGTGACCCGGCGCTGCTTCCCGGGGGCAAGCCGGGCATTGTCATAATCGGCGTAGGCCATGCCGCGCTGCAGCCGGAACAGGCCCTGGGCATTTGCAGCGCAGGATTTGTCGAGCACATGGTAAGCAGTGCCGCGTCCGGCGCGACTGTCAAGCTCGGCTTGAATGTAATGAATCTCGGCCGCAACATAAACTGCCCTGGCGGCGGTGGCATTGCGACCGAGTGACGCTGGCAGTGCCTCGAGACCGTATTTCCAGCTGTTCATGCCAGGACAGGCCGCGTTTTCCTGCGCAACGGTGCTGTCGTCGAAAACGAAGGTACATTCGCCCAATTGGCCCTTCAGGTCGCTGCAGGAAGCCATCGTCGCAGGCGCACCGTTGCGCATGGCGTGCGGGCGCACCGCATCGAAGTACAGCCAGCTGCCGGGGTCGGCCACCACATAACGGATCGCCGGTCCGCCTCGGGGCTGCACAGCGGCAAAGCCGATGTAGTGTTGCACCATTTGCGCCCCGGCAGAAAATCCGGCGATGGTAATGGTGCGAATGCCAGGCTGCTGACGTACCAATTCCGCCACCAGAGCATCGATTGCGTCATTTGAACCGAGCCCGGCATTCTCCGCTGCTGCGCCTTCTATCCAGGACTGGCAAGTCCATACCAGGTCGCCCGGCTGCGCTGCTGGCGCGCCTGCTGCCGGACATTTGCCGCTATCGTCTGCTGCAACCTGAAACATGGGGGCTACGACCATGGTTTGCGCCATCCGTCCGGCACGGCGCACAGCCTCCAACGTGGCGTTGAACATGATGTTGGCGTCACGGGCATGACCATGGACGGCAATAATGGCCGCTGTTGGAGCAGGTTCTGCTGGCGCTGTGTTTACCGCAAGCTGAGCCGGGGATGCTGTTGCAGGTACTGTCACCGGCTCTGGGGCAAGCGATGAGTAATAGTGAAGCAGGTTGGCGGTGCCGCCACCTGGCGTTGCCAGTTGCAAGCTGCGGTAGCAATTGTTGGCGGCGGCTTGCTGGCAATCCGCCGCAGCGCTTTTCCTGGCGCCAGACACAAGGCAAAGAACCAGCGCCAATCCGGCAGCAGCCACACTCCGGCGATCAAGAGAGGGAAGACAGGGAGGAAATTGCGTTGATCGGCGTGGCATGGCAATTTCCGGAAAGGACGCGATGGCAGATTTTACCCAGGCATTCGATTCGGAATCAACCGGGCTTGCGGCCGTTCGAAACTGTGCAGCAGCGCTGCCAGCGTTGCCGCTGATTTGCGTTGCTCGCGGTCGAGTTCGACGGAAGTCAGCATGACGAAGTTTTCCACGGCCATGGCGGCTTCGAGCAGGCGTGATTCCCCGGTGACTGCCAGTTCGCGCAGCGTCTCCGCCGCAGTACGCAATGGATGTGGTGTCGATTTCAATCCTGCTGCCATGTCATTGAGGGCGTGTGCTGCATGAATGAATGTCATGGTGTTGGTTCCGCTTGAGATCGCTCTTGTGATCGATTGATGAAAATAAAGCGTATTCTTTGCCGCTGCCGAGCGCTGATCAGACTTCCCGCATCAGCAATCCGTTCAGGCCGATCCGTATGCGTTTGCGCTGACCGGTCGCCACATCCACAGCCGAGGTCACGCCTGCAAGGCAGGACCTGTCCGATGTTTCTTGCGAAACCGGATTGGAAATGGCGATTTCAACATCATGGGTTGAATGAGGCGAAATTTGATCGGTCCATTCACTATCGTGCCTGTCATTACCTGTCAAAATTGTCGTCATTTCAAACCCCTTTAATGTGTCACAACCTGATTTGAAGCATTACATAATTATTTCTTGAAAGCAATAAATAATTGCTTCTGGTAAATATTTTTGAGACTTGCTGTTTGTCGTCCACAAGCACGCCCCTCTGTGAATCGAAACGTGGTAGTGCGGATTTGACAGGAGCAAACCCTGGCAGCGTTGCATCGAAACGACGTCGGTGGCGCAACTCCCGGCACCCGAATCTGCTGGAACCATTTTTTCCCGAAAGCAGCGATTGTCAAACCTTTGCGACCTCGCAAGGACATGTCGCGTTCTTCTCGTAAAGTAGTGGAAATGGCAACACATTCCGAGCCTTCCATTGGTCTGTGCATGCTTTCGCCTTCCGCCACAAAATTTATTACAGGAGAGAAAATTGAAGAAACACATTACCTTGACCACCATGCTGGGCGTCGGTGCGCTGGCCGCATCGTTTCTGTCGACTTCTGCGCTTGCTGCTGACGACACATCCGGACAACCGAACCCGGTAAAGAATGCCATTGCCAAAGCGGCTGGCAAGGTGCGCGCCGACGATGACATGCTCAGCGTTCTCGATGCCATGGCCAGCCTGAAACCAAAGGCAATCGAAAAGGTCGACGTCGCAACGGCCCGCAAGAACCCGACTGTTGCCAACGCCGTCAATGTGGTATTGAAAAAACAGGGCAAGAGCACCGATCCCGGCACCCTGGTGCCGGGCGTGACCAGCAAGGACATGTCGATTCCTGGCGCAGCAGGCTCGCTGCCGGTGACGGTGTATACCCCCAGCGGATCCGGTCCATTCCCGGTGGTGGTGTATTTCCACGGTGGCGGCTGGGTAATCGCCGACCGCAAGGTGTATGACGGTGGTGCACGCGGCCTGGCAAAATCGGCCAACGCCGTCGTGGTCTCGGTTGATTACCGCCAGGCGCCGGAGCACAAGTTCCCTGCTGCCTGGGACGATGCATTGGCTTCCTATCGCTGGGCCCTGGCCAATGCGGCCAGCATCCAGGGCGATGCCAAGCGCGTGGCCCTGGCCGGTGAAAGCGCTGGCGGCAACCTGGCGCTGGCAACCGCGATTGCAGCGCGTGACGCCAACATCCAGGCACCGACCCATGTGCTGGCTGTCTATCCAGTTACCCAGACCAGCTTGAACACTGAATCGTATATTGAAAATGCCGCAGCACAACCGCTTAATCGTGCAATGGTGAAATGGTTTGTCGACAAGCTCAAGCGCAACGACCAGGATCTCAAGGATCCACGCCTGCAACTCATCGATGCCAAGCTCGAAGGCTTGCCACCGGTTACGCTGATCAATGCACACATCGATCCATTGCGCAGCGATGGCGCGAAAATGGAAGATGCGCTCAAGAAAGCGGGCGTGCCGGTTGAACGCCGCGACTATGAAGGTGTGACCCATGAGTTTTTCGGTACTGCCGCTGTCGTCGACAAGGCACGCCAGGCACAGGCATATGGGGGTGACCGGTTGAAGCAGGCATTTGCTGCGGCGCCGGCTGCAGGCAAATAAGACAGTTAACAGTCATGCTGACCTGAACGTTGGCACAGCATGACGCCAGCTGAAGAAAAACGCTGGTGAGTTGGTGAGTTGGTGAAAGATCAAAAAGGGAGACAGAAAATTCTGTCTCCCTTTTTTTGACTCTTATAACACTGTTCTCAAACCATGTTGAAACCTGCGCTTCAAACTGCAACCGGTATCGCGCAGCTCGATCTCGCTCATCAGGTAACGCGCCAGCCAATGGCTGTAAATCAATGGAACATCTTCCACTTTTTTCGGTTGCCCGACATGGCTTCATCGACCAGACCATCAGGCCTGGTGGATGAAATCCTGGCTGGAAAAAACATCAGGGCGTCAGCACGACTTTCCGGCAATCGTCTTCCTTCTTGTCGAACATTTCATACCCCTTGACGGCGTCGGCAAGTTTCATGCGGTGCGAAATCAATGCTTCCGGTTGCAGTTTGCCTTGCTCAATGAAGGAAAGCAATTCCGGCATCAAGCGTTGTACATGCGTCTGGCCGGCTTTGACGCCAATGCCTTTTTCAAAGATGTCGCCGAACAGGAAACCATGGATCGGCCCGGCATACACGCCCGGCACACTGACCATGCCGCCACGGCGCACCGCGGCAATACATTGCCGTAATGCTGCACCGCTACTGCCTTCAACTTTCATGGCTGTCAGCGCGGTTTCCAGCGTGCTGCCCTTTGCCTCGAATCCAACCGCATCAATGACTGCATCGACGCCACGGAATGCGGTGTTTTCAATGATGAACTCGGCTGCATCCACCTTGTCGAAATTGATTGGAATGACGCCGTAGGTTTTTTGCGCGAAATCGAGGCGGTAGGGGTGGTGGTCCACCATGAAGATCTTTTCGGCACCCAGCATCTTTGCGCACGCCGCTGCCATTTGCCCCACTGGGCCGGCGCCAAAAATGGCGACGCTCGAGCCTTGTTTCACATTCGCATTCAGCACTGCCTGGTAGCCGGTCGGCAGGATGTCACTGAGGAACAGGACCTGTTCATCGCTGAGATTGGCGGGAATCTTGATCGGGCCGGTATTCGCCTTCGGTACCCGCACCAGTTCTGCCTGGCCACCAGGCACGCCGCCATACATATGGCTGAAGCCGAACAGTGCCGCGCCCGGTTTCAGGGATTTCTTGTTGACGATGGTGCCACGGTCCGGATTGGTGGTTTCGCACGCAGCAAACAGATGCATATCGCAAAAGAAACATGTGCCGCAAGCAATCACGAACGGCACCACGACGCGGTCGCCTTTTTGCAGCGCTGTGACAGCAGGACCGGTTTCAACCACAGTGCCCATGAATTCATGGCCCATGATGTCGCCTTCTTTCATGCCAGGTACCTTGCCGCGGTAGAGATGCAAGTCCGAACCACAAATTGCAGTCGCTGTTACCTGCAGGATGATGTCATCCGGTTCCTGGATGATCGGATCCGGAACGTTGTCGACTTTGACTTCTTTGCTCGAATGATAGACGAGGGCGCGCATTCTGTGGTCTCCGGTGAACGTTAATAGGACGTTCAATTTAGACCACATGTCGAACCGGCTTGTTGCGTTATCGCAGTTCCACGGAGGTTGGTGCAGCATCGGCTCCATTGTTTGCCGCGGCCAGGCTGGTAATCCGCTGGCTTCCAATCCACTCCTCGCCGGGCGCAAGCCTTACCGCATGCTCGATTTGCGCGGCTTCGATGCAAAACATGCTGGTCCAGTCATTGGCCGGCATGTCGCCCAGCGCGGCCGCTTTTTCCGCGCCCGGGTTCCAGACCACGCAATCTCCAAACCCGCTTTGCGTAATGCGTAGTGCAGGCAAATCATTCGCCAACAATTGGAGCTGACTCGGCGCAGCATTGTAGATGCGGTCGAATTCTGCATCGACCATAATTGCCTTGTTGTCCGGCTCACAGGCAATATTGCCGTCAGTTGCATCCAGATATGTAGTCTGCTCCAATCCGGTCAATGCAACGCGGCGCACATCGTCCGTCGAAAAATAGCTGTGCAAGGCAGCGGTGAACTGGAACGTCGTGTTGCCGGTGTTGACTACCGTGAGTGTCAATTCCAGCGCGTCGGTAGACAAGCCCACATCGAGCAAAAGCTCGAAGGGATGCGGCCAGACTGCAAGGGTTGCAGCAGTCTCCCGCAAGCGCAGGCGCGCATGGGCGCGCTCGACACTCTGGCCACTCAGGATGCTGCCTTCGAGGCTCCAGAGAGCTGTGCGGGCAAAGCCATGCTTGACCAGAGTGCCCCAGTTGGCGAACTGGGGAAAACAAACCGGTACGCCACCTCGAATGGCCTTGCCCGGTGCCGGCGCATGAGGAGAAAGATAAAGCTGCTCACCGCCGTTCCTGGTGAACCAGTTCAGGACTTGCCCGCCAAACAGGCTGATGATGGCGCGGTCGGAAGCTGCATTGTGCAGTGTGATGGAATCTGTCATGGCTGATGAAGAAATAAATGTGGAGGGCAACAGCAACGCTTGCCGAGGGCAGCGCTCATCCTAACATGACGATAACATTGGGCAACGTTGCATATGGAAAAGCGCGAAATCTCTTACACGAGGTTTCGAGCTCTTCCTACAGATTAAATAATGGATCGCGTTTAACCTGTGTCTTCGGTTGTTTGCAAGCCGAGTTTTTAAATCACTGAGTCGCTTAAGTGTGGCGTTTAACTGGAGAGATAAAAATGGCAAATCAAAATCAAGGAAACAATTCCAACGACCGCAACAATGAACAGCAATCGCAGTCCGGCCAGCGCGGACAGCAAACCCAGGCTGGTTCGAACAGCACTTCCGCAGGCAAGTCCACCCAGGGTGGCACACACGAACAGCATGTGGAAGCAGGCCGTCAAAGCCACAAGAACCAGCAGGACCAGCAATCGAACTCCGGTTCGAAGAGTCAGCAAAACCAGCAAGACCAGCAGTCGGCATCCGGCTCGAAAGGCCAGCACAGCCAGCAATCGGCATCCGGTTCCGGCAGCGGCAATCAGGCACCAGGCGCATCCACGCGTGGCGGCACCCATGAACAGCATGTGGCAGCAGGTAGCCAGAGCCACAAGAACCAGCATTCGGCCTCGAACTCCAACAGCGACAATCATGCGCCAGGCACCTCGACCCGAGGCGGTACGCATGAGCAGCATGTGGAAGCAGGGCGCCAAAGCCACAAGAACACCGACCGCTGATCGGCAGGTTTGCAGCCGTGCTGACGCAGGTTGCATCAATAACTTGTGATCATGGCTTGCCAAGCCAAGCCAGGAGGCTTGCTTGACCTGGTAGCCGCTTTCGGCAGATGAGTGACAGGAGCGCGGGACCAATCGTCCTTGCGCTCCGTTTTCAATGGTTGTTCATGTAACGCAGGTCAATGAAGCGGCAAGGCCGCAGCAGCTTGTCTGGTGTCGCGAAGTGCAAGACGCAGCGGTTCGCCAAAACCGCCGGAATCCATGTCGATGTCCAGGCATTGCGCGCCAGCGTCGATCAGGCACTGCACAGCTGCCTCATTTCCGGGCAACATTGCCGCCAGTTGCAGCGCAGTCTTCTGGCCACGCGTGCGTGCATCGATTTGTTCATGTGCGCCGGCACGCAGGATGGTCTTGATGGTCTCCACATTGCCGGGTATTGCCGCAGCTGCATGCAATGGCAGGCGTCCTGATTCATCGGCTGCGAACAGCAGTTGCGCAGCGCCTGCATTCATCAAGCCGGTGAAGATTTGCGGGTTGGCTGAACGCGCGGCGTAGTGCAGCACGGTTTCCTGCACATTGCTTACAGCCAGGATGCGCGCGCCATGCGCCAGCAAGGCATCGACCACTGCGAGACTGCTTTGTGCCGCCGCGTAATGCAGGGCACTGTGTCCACCAGCATCGCGCAAATGGACATTGGCATTTGCATCAAGCAATGCCGTGACAATACCGGCGTGATTGCTGCTGGCAGCGCAATGCAAGGCAGTCAATTCACCAGCCATGGTGGCATTGACAAAGCGCTTGGCACCCGCTTGCAACAAGACGTGCGTGACTTGGGGATTGCGGATATTCCTGGCAGAAAAATGCAATGCGTTTTCTCCCAAGGTTCCCCGTGCATCGAGATTGGCGCCTGCCTTGAGCAGGGCGCAGACGATTTGCGCACACAGGTCCTTGGCAGCCACATGCAATGGAATGGTCGCCATTGCCGCAACGCCCTGACGATGCAACAACTCTTCCAGTTCACGGTCGTAGAAGGCCAGGTTCGGATTGGCCCCGTGTTCCAGCAAGGCTTCAATGACCACGCGTCGGGAAGGGTCGCGCAGATTGTCATGCAAGGCACACATCAAGGGCGATGCCTGGATTCTCATGGTTCGCCAGATGATTTCCTTGAGTTCATGCTCCGCGAGCATTGATTGATTCTTCAGCGCTTGCAGCCTGGGATCGTCGTCAAGGCAACGCGCTTCGGTTTCCATGGCAAGCGCTTGCCCGGACAAACCACAGGCAGCGAGCGTTTGCAGGAAAGCGCGCGCGAGTTGCGATAGCGATGCATTCATGTCGGCGCCGGCGCGATGCAGCAGAGCGATGCGCTGGCGCACCGGCATGTAATCACCGTGCCCTGGCGTAGCAGCCGAGTGGGCAGGCAAGCTGCCAGCCAGGCACTGCATCGCCATGCGCGCGTAATCTTCCCGGGCATGCCAGGCCATGGTATGCAGCAGCGTGCTGCCATCGAAGCCGATCAGATCAGGCTCGACGATGTTCATTTCCAGCAGATTGGCCAAGACGTTCATCATGGAGCCGTCACCGAGCACAGCCGCCATGTGCAGGCATGACCAGTTGTCATAGCCATCCTTGCTGAAGAACGCTGCCAGGGGCGCTTGCGGTGCGCTGATGTCCAGCACCGAGCGCACAGGGACAGTCTGATCGCGGGAAGATTCCCAGGCCATGGCCTGATCGCTCAATGACAATGGCGTACGATCAAGACGCGCCGGGGCGGCATGCATGCCTTCCACCGTTGCCACAACCTGTCCAAACCGGTCAATGACGACGCCGGACAGATGGCTGGTCACAGCCATGGCGCCTGGCTGGGTTGTGGATGGCATCGAGTCTGGCGAACCGGACTTGCTTGGCAAAGGCATGTTTTATTAACCTGTAAAACAATCACTGACCCGTTGTGCACCAAACGGCCGGCATCAAGCCGGCGTCAGTGCACATGCATGCCATCGCGCCATCAGGTCCAAAAGGGAGCAAATGGTGCGACGGGATTTCACCAGGCGGGGAGTGTGATCGAAATGAAAACAGTGCAGGAACTGCCCGTGCCCGGTTGCGAATCAGTGGGCATTCGCAGCGCAAAGTTCCATTTGAGGCAAGAAACCAATGTCGTCATCCAGGCGCAGATTGGCAAATCAGCCATGCGGCGCTGGCTGGCTTGCGGAAGGTGCCGTCAAGCGGACTTGCTGGTATAGCGAAGCCAGACCGCGCCGCCTTCCTGAACCTGGGCGGATTGCAGTGTCAGATAACTGGGCGCTTTCCAGGCTGGCGGTGCAATTTCAAACGATGCCGGATGGTCACCCCGGCCATCGATCAATGGCAGCAGCAGCACGCTGACTTCATCCACCAGGCCGGCCTGGATAAATGATCCGGCGACGGTGGGCCCGCCTTCGACAACGACGCGTTTGCGGCCCCATTGCGTTGCCAGCACCTCCATCACATGCGCCAGGTCGATCTCGGTCTTGCCACCGAAAATGTAGGAGATGCCTATTGATTGCAGGTAAGCCAGGTAATCGTCTTCAACCGCTTCGGTGACGACCTCGACGATATGCGAATCGAGTACCTGATTTTTTTGCCACGCCACTTTGCCATGGGCATCGATGGAAATCGCCAGGACCTTGGCATCGCGCTGGGCAATGTGGTTCGTACGCGCAATGGCTGTTTTGGCCAGGCCTTGCGGATAGTCCTCGCCATGCGCCATTTCCTGCATGGTGACACGGCCACATACCCAGGCATCGAATTCGAATTGCTGTGCCAGCGTTTCATACAGCTCGCCCGCGCTTTTCTTGAAAGGCCGCTCCCATCCATCGGTCAGGGCATGGCCATCCAGCGAAGACATCATGTGGCAAATTATGGTCGGTTTCATCAGCGCAACTCCTTGGCGTAAATGACCCATGATAAGGACGTACGCCAAAACACTTGCCTTGATCGCTACATGTTCTGATGTGCAGCAAGCCGACCACGCCAGATGCGCGTCGCTGCTGATCGCGGCAGCGCGAGGAGCATCCCGCGCGTCGGCTTCGGACCACTCGCCAGCTGGCCAGAGTGCTTAATGCGAATTGAGCGCACCCATCACTTCTTCCATGCGCCCATTTTCCGCTGCGTAACGCAGCATCTTGCAGCGTTCGACGATGACTTCCGCATCACCGCGTTCGAGCAGGGTCATGGTCTCGGCAATGAAATCTGCCAGCGGCATTGCATTCGGATCGCTGGCCTGGAATTCACCGATCAACTCGGTCTGCACATACGGTGGGGCGATCTCGACCACGGCGACACTGGTGCCTTTGAGCTGCTGGCGCAACGACATGCTGTAGGAATGAATCGCGGCTTTGGTCGCGCAATACGTTGCCGCGCCGGCCAGCGGAACGAAGGCCAGTCCCGACGACACCGTCACCAGCGTGCTGCGCGGCTGCTTCATCAGATGCGGCAGCAGCGCTGCCGTGACACGGATGGTGCCAAGCAGATTGGTGACGACCATTTCTTCGGCATCCGGCAGCGAGGCCGGGGAAGCCTTGATGTCTTCCAGCCGCATGATGCCGGCATTGTTGATCAGCACATTCAATTCAGGGTAGGCCGCGCGCGCGCCGTCGGTGAACCTGGCAATGCTGGCCTGGTCGGTAATGTCCAGCGGCAGGGAAGCCATGCCGGGATTGGCGGCAGTCACTTCGTCGAGCGCGCTCTGGCGGCGGCCGGAAATGATGACCTGGTTGCCGAGTTGGTGGAATGCTTCGGCCAAGGCGCGCCCAATGCCTGAGGCGCCGCCGGTGATCAATATGGTGTTTCCTGTGATGTTCATCGTGACCCTTTTTTTCGTTGTGTAAGAGGCATGTTATACCGAAGTGACAACAACGTTCTTGTTTGGCATTGAACTACATTGCCGATCTGGCCACCCTGTGTTGTTCCTCTTGTATGATGACCATGCGAGTGGCGCATTGGCCACGTTGCCGATAGACAAAAGGAAAGAACTGGTCGATGAAACTCAAAGGTTCATGCCACTGCAAGGCAGTTCGCTTCAGTGTGGTGTCGCACGAGCCCGTGCCCTTCATGCGCTGTTATTGCTCGATCTGCCGCAAGACCGCTGGCACTGGTGGATTTGCCATCAATCTTGGCGCCGACCATCGCACGCTGAAGATCAAGGGCAAAAAAAATCTGTCGGTGTATCGCGCCAGAATCGACAAGAAAGATTACAACGGCAAAGGCAAGCCGACCACGCGCAGCAAGGGGCAGCGCCACTTCTGCAAACTGTGTGGCACCGCACTGTGGTTATGGGACCCGCGCTGGCCCGATCTGGTGCATCCTCATGCCGGCGCAATCGATACCGATCTGCCGTTGCCGCCGCAAAGCGTGCACATGATGCTTGGATCGAAAGCCAACTGGGCCGGCGTCCACGTCGGCCCGAATGACCAATGCGTTGACGAATATCCTGATGAATCGCTGGCGCAGTGGCACGAGCGGCTGGGCCTGGGCAGTCCGTAGACGGGTCAAGCCAGCAATACGCCGTTGACGAGCAAGCAATCGTTCAACGGCTGCCCTCACGCAGCAGGATGGCAGGACGCACTGCCATCGGTGCCGTATTCCAGCTGTGGATACCAATCCTTGCCGCGCCCCTGCGGTGTCAGGTCAAGCACATTCCACAGGGCCATCAAGTCCGGCGCACCGCGCGGGTCTTCGCCAGGGTCTTGCGTGCCGCCATATTCCGCACCCCAGAAGTGGTACACCGCATTGTCGCGCTTGACCCAGACATCCAGTGCCGGCCATTCACTGCCATCCGGTGCCAGGCCGCGGTATTCACGCGCAAAGTCGTCGCCAACCGTCTCGTAGAATCTCAGGTTGCTCCAGCCTCGCTGGCGCGCAAAGGCCAGCTGTCGTGCCACAGGAGAACGGCCAATCACGGCGATGGCGGTACGCTCTCCGATATCGCGCGACGGTGCATCGATCGATGCCAGCGTACCGGTGCACATGGGGCAGGGATGTTCGCGTTCGGGACCATACATCCAGAAGTAGGTAACCAGCGTATCGTGCTTGCCGAACATGTCGGCCATCTTGATGGTTTTGCCATTTTCGTCCTTGAATGCATGGTCACGGATGGCTCCGCCCAGGGGCAGCGTGCGGCGCTGGGCAGCGACCCGTTCGATGTGGCGGCGCAGCTCGATCTCTTCGGCCAGCAGGGCAGTGCGGGCCTTGCGGTATTCGGCGCTGTCGTTGGGGTAGGGTTTGCTCGCGGCGGCGAGCTCGGTGGCGGATCTCAGTTGGGTCATGGAAATGCTCCTTCTTCGATTGGATGCGATGACGACGCAATCAGCGCGGCCGCAGGATTGTGCCGGCTGCCCAATAACATACGCTTGTGCGCCTGCGCTGCCAAGCCGTAAGCAGCACCTGTTGGCAGCGCACCTCAGCACGATGCCGCAGGCGCTCGCTGATAACTGCATCGATCAATTCAAATGAATGTTAGATTTGAATTGTTCAAATTGTGTGGAAAGTACGTATCGCGGTTTTAGGTTGAATCACTCACAATACTCACACAAAATAAATCCGCTCATTTGAGGTGGAGGAGACCAGAGAAACCCGCATCGAAGCTGATCGCGGGTTTTTTGCTTTTCGAGAGATGGCCTGCCATGCCAGCCGGGGCCAAGCTATGCCACAATCCTTGAATGCGCACAGCAATGTCAGCGCAATCATCTGCTTCGTCAGCTGCCATGACCCGTCGAGCAGTGTCTGCACCAGTGAAGACAGGAGAAGCCGCCATGCGTCTCGTTGAGGACAGTAACAAATCCCGTCTGAAAGAATTTTATTATCGCGCCATGCCGTTTGGCCGATTCAGGGATGCAGCACGCGGAACTGAAGAGCAATGCATTGCCAACTATCGCCACAATCGCGCGCAACGGGGCATCCTGCCGTTTTTTATTTTCAAGTGGATCGGCATTGCATTAAGTCTGATGATGCTACTTGATATATTTTCACGCCTGATGCAACAAACCATGGCCGGCAGCCTGGCCCACTGGTGTGCAACCACCTTATGCATGGGAATGGGGATTGCGTTTTCCTTCGCCTGCGTGATGATTGCCATCATCAGCGTGACCTATTTGTATCTCTGCCGCCGGCAGCGTTGATCAATGCCGCAGGGCCGGCTGCGTCCGGGAAACCTGAACCAACGCAAAGCAGCGCAATAGCAAAGCAGAAGCAATGCAAAAGCGACGCTGCAAATGCATCATGGCACCTCGCGGGTGCCATGATGAAAACGCCAGTATGGTCAAGGCAGGATCACGCGGCCATCAGATATCGGCGATGGCCGGCTGGTCGAACTTGCGCCGTTGCATGGGATGAGCCAGCACACGAATGGCGACATTGAACGAAATGCCGTTTTCCTTCAAAAACCCTGCCGCATATTCCGCCCCGAATTGATCAAGCAGGGAAATACCCAAGTCAACGATCTTGGTGCTTCGGACATCAGTACGCCAAAAATGTGGTTTGGAATTTTTATTGGAGACAGTGTTCACATTTGGATTCATGAGGGGCTTTCGTTGCTCAGGGGAATAATTCAAGATTGTCTTATTGCCATCCAAACAATGATACTCCTGTGAAATAAAAATGTCTAAAGAAACATTGTTTTCATGGAACTAATTCCACAACAGCTTGATGTGTGTCGCCCAAGAGGTCAACACACCAACGGTTTACCGAGTCGACATCACGCCCGTGGTGCCGTGCGCGAACTGCAGCCAGGCTATGCTTCAGGCCTTGAGCAGGCTTTGCAACTCACCGGAAGCAAACATTTCATTCATGATGTCCGAACCGCCGACAAATTCGCCGTTCACGTACAGCTGTGGCACCGTTGGCCAGTTGGAATAATCCTTGATGCCCTGGCGTACCTCGGGATCTTCCAGCACGTTGATGGTGACCAGATCTGCCACACCGCTGGACTTGAGCAGCTGGATTGCCTTGCCTGAAAAACCGCATTGCGGAAACTGCGCCGTGCCCTTCATGAACAACACCACCGGATTGGTGGTCACGGTTTCTTTGATCCAGTTCTGTACATCGCTCATGGCAACCTCGCTTAATTGAATAGCTTCATTATAGGAAAATCCCATCAGTCCTGCTGTGCCACGCGCAGCAGGCTGGATGGACACTGGATCAGCCGCGCAATTAGGCAAACGCATCCGCCATTGCACTGCTGCCCTGCGGCTGGCGCTGCTGTTCGCGCGACTGGGCGTTCTGATGCTGCGACAGGCGCTGCGCATCGTTGCGGTCGCTGCGCTGGGCCGGCTTGGTGCCAGGGACCGGTGCCGCATCGCTCAGGCGCATGGTCAAGGCAATGCGCTTGCGTTTTTCATCGACTTCCAGCACCTTGACCTTGACCACCTGTCCGGCCTTGACCACGGTGTGCGGGTCCTTGACGAAGGTATTCGACAGCGCGGAAATATGTACCAGGCCATCCTGGTGCACGCCAATGTCGACAAAGGCGCCAAATGCGGCAACGTTGGTGACCACGCCTTCGAGGATCATGTCGGGACGCAGGTCGCGGATTTCTTCCACGCCATCCTTGAAGGTGGCCGTGGTGAATTCCGGCCGCGGGTCGCGGCCCGGTTTTTCCAACTCGCGCAGGATGTCGGTAATCGTCGGTACACCAAACCGTTCGTCGGCATACTTCGCCGCATTGAGGGACTTCAGCAGGCTGGTGTCGCCGATGACGGCTTTGACATCCTTGCGGATGTCGGCGAGGATTTTTTCCACCAGCGGATACGATTCCGGATGCACCGCCGAGGCGTCGAGCGGATTGTCGCTGGCCATCACGCGCAGGAATCCGGCTGCCTGTTCGAAGGTTTTATCACCCAGCCGTGGCACCGACTTCAGGGCCGCGCGCGAGGTGAACATGCCCTTCGCATCCCGATAAGTGACAATGCTCTGCGCCACGCTGGCGTTGAGTCCGGAGACGCGCGCCAGCAAGGGTGCGGAAGCCGTGTTGACATCGACGCCGACGGCATTGACGCAATCTTCGACGACGGCGTCGAGCGAGCGCGCCAGCTGGGTCTGGCCAACGTCATGCTGGTACTGGCCCACGCCGATCGATTTTGGATCGATCTTCACCAGCTCGGCCAGCGGGTCTTGCAGACGGCGTGCAATCGAGACCGCGCCGCGCAGCGTGACATCGAGTTCAGGCAATTCACGCGAGGCAAATTCGGACGCGGAATACACCGAAGCACCGGCTTCGGAGACGACGATCTTGGTCAGCTTGAGTTCCGGGCGCAGCTTGATCAGGTCGGCTGCCAGTTTGTCGGTTTCACGCGAGGCCGTGCCGTTGCCGATCGAGATCAGCGAAACCTTGTGCTGCTCGGCCAGCTGTGCGAGCGCCCGCAGCGAACCATCCCAGTCATTGCGCGGCTGGTGCGGGAAGATGGCCGTGGTGGCCACCACCTTGCCGGTGGCGTCAACCACTGCCACCTTGACGCCGGTGCGCAAACCGGGGTCCAGTCCCATGGTGGCGCGCGGACCAGCGGGCGCGGCCAGCAAAAGCGCTTTCAGGTTGAGGGCGAAGACATTGATGGCGTCGACCTCGGCCTGTTCGCGCAGCTTGCCCATGAGCTCGGTTTCCAGGTGCATGAACATTTTCACGCGCCAGGTCCAGCGCACCGTATCGGCCAGCCACTTGTCGGCCGCCCGGCCCTTGTTGGAAATACCGAAGCGTGCGGCGATGCGGCCTTCACAAGGGTTGTGCGGCGCATCCCATTTCGGCTTTTCTTCCTCGCTGTCCAGACGCAGCACGACGTTGAGCATTTCTTCGCGGCGGCCGCGGAACAGCGCCAGTGCGCGGTGCGAGGGAATCGTGCCCAGGGTTTCCGAATAGTCGAAATAGTCGGAAAATTTTTCGCCGGCTTCGAGCTTGCCTTCGATCATTTTCGACTCCACCACGCCGTGCTCGGTCAAATAGTCGCGCAGCGATTGCAGCAGACCGGCATCTTCGGCAAACCGTTCCATGAGGATCTGGCGCGCGCCGTCAAGCGCAGCCTTGGTATCTGCCACGCCGGGGTTCTTCCCATTCGGTGTTTCGAACTCGGCTTTCAGATAGGCTGCGGCCTGCTGTTCAGGGTCCAGCGTCGGATCGGCCAGCAGCGCTTCGGCCAGTGGCGCGAGGCCTGCTTCCACAGCGATCTGCGCCTTGGTACGGCGCTTTTGCTTGAAGGGCAGGTACAGGTCTTCCAGCCGGGTCTTGTCTTCGGCATGGATCACCGCTTCGAGCAGCGCTGGCGTCATCTTGCCCTGTTCTTCGATCGAGGCGACGATGGCGCTGCGGCGGTCCTCCAGTTCACGCAAGTAGCGCAGGCGCTCTTCCAGCAGGCGCAACTGGGTGTCGTCGAGTCCGCCGGTGGCTTCCTTGCGATAGCGCGAAATGAAGGGCACGGTTGCGCCTTCATCGAGCAGGGCAATGGCGGCGGCAACCTGGGCCGGCTTGCAGGCAAGTTCCAGGGCAAGGCGTTGTTCAATGGATGGCAGCATGGGATCCGGGATCTGAAATCTGAAAATAGGAAACAAGCGTTGGAAAACAAGCGTTGGATGATACGCAAATTATGGCGCCACGACCATGGATGATCGAGCGCAACGAAAACCTTGACCGCCCCTACAAGCGGCCGCCGCTGACCCGGGCAATGCCGGCCAGGTCGTACCAGCTCTGGACGTCCTGCATGCCGTACGAACTCAGCAATGTGCGTACGGCGCCCGCCTGGTCGAAGCCATGTTCCATCAACAGCCAGCCGCCGCTGTGCAAATGGCGGGATGCACCGGCAGCCAGGATGCGCAGCGCCGAAAGACCATCGGCATGGTCGGTCAATGCATCGACGGGTTCGAAGCGCAGATCGCCTTCACGCAGGTGGCGGTCGCCGGCAACGATGTAGGGCGGGTTCGATACCAGCAGATCGAAGCGGCGGCCCTCGACAGCCTGGTACCAGTTGCTTTGCACAAAATTGACTGCCACTTCATGGCGCCTGGCATTGCGACGTGCCAGCGCCAGTGCTGCGGCGCTGACATCGATGGCCTCGATGCGTGCATCCGGCCGGGCCCGGGCCATGGTGATGGCAATGGCGCCGGAACCAGTGCCCAGGTCGAGCGCGCTGGCGCCGGCGGGCAGACGCTCGATGGCCAGTTCAACCAGCAATTCGGTCTCCGGACGCGGGATCAACACATCCGGGCCGACTTCGAATGACAGGCCGAAGAATTCCCGTTCACCGGTCAGGTAGGCCACAGGCTCGCCAGCCATGCGGCGCTTGAACAGGTCATTGATCAACGCGGCCTGGCCGGCGTCGAGCACCAGGTGGTCGCGCGTGATCAGCTGCACCTTCGACATTGCCAGCGCATGTCCCATCAAAATGCGCGCCTCAAGTGGTGGCAACCCGGGCGAGACCTTGGCCAGGGCAACGGCGATGGTCATGCCGGCGTCGACCAGCGCCGGCGCCCGCTCAGCGGCGTTCCTGGCAGCCGGCTCGGTGCTCATGCTGGTGTCCCCTTGCCGGTTGGGCGCACGCCATCCTCTTGCGCGCAAAACACCGCAAGTGGCAGTACGGGTGAAAAGACATGCGGCACGAGCATGTCTCAGTTGCGGCGCTTGAAGGCGATGCGCCCCAGAAGCAGCAGCATGATGACAAACCAGGCCAGCGCCCATTGCGGAATCGACAGCCCGAAAATCGGCGCATATTCGGTTGTACAGAAACCGTCAGCCTTGAACAGGAACGGCATCAGATTGGCGCTCGGGATCTGGTTCAAGGCGGTTTCCATCGGATCAATGCCACAGGAAACTTCGGGATGTGCCTTGATGTACAAGTGCCAACACGCCACTGCCGCTCCCAGCAATGCCGCCACCATGGCTATGCCCGCACCCTTGCGTGCCGATGCGCGCGGCAGCAGGGCGAAGACCAGGCAGACCAGTGCCATGCCGGCAAAGGCATAACGCTGCAATACGCATAGCGGGCAGGGTGCCATCTTCATGACATGCTGCAGGTACAGGGCCACGCCCAGCAGGGCCAGGCAAATGAACGCAACGGCGAGCAGCAGCGGTTTGGATGATTTCATTTTTTCAGGGTAGTGGATCAGGAATGGAACAGGAAATGGAATCAGCATTGAATTCGGCGAATGAACCAGCAATCAAACATCGTGGCAGGCTGGCAAACAACCCTGCAGGCAGACGATAGCAAAAAAATGGCCGGCTGACTGTTGCTTGTCCGGCAGCATGCGATTTTGCTTGCCGTCGGCCCTGGCCCGGCATGGCCGAGGGCGGCATTGCGCCTAGAGGTCGTCGCCCAATTCTGCCAGCAGCTCCGCCTGGTGTTCGGCGACCAGCGCGCCGGTCAGTTCATCCAGGTCGCCATCCATGATGAAATCAAGCTTGTAGAGCGTCAGGTTGATGCGGTGATCGGTCATGCGGCCCTGGGGGAAGTTGTAGGTGCGGATGCGCTCGCTGCGGTCACCCGAGCCGATCAGGGATTTGCGCGTGGCTGCTTCCTTCGACTGCTGCTCACGCAGCTGGACATCCTTGATGCGTGCGGCCAGCACCTTCAAGGCCGACGCCTTGTTCTTGTGCTGGCTGCGGTCGTCCTGGCATTCGACCACGATGCCGGTAGGGATGTGGGTGATGCGCACGGCCGAATCGGTCTTGTTGATGTGCTGGCCACCGGCACCCGAAGCGCGATAGGTATCGATACGCAGTTCGGACGGATTGATTGCCACGTCGCTGACTTCATCGGCCTCGGGCATGATTGCCACCGTGCAGGCCGAGGTGTGGATGCGGCCCTGGGTTTCGGTCGCCGGCACCCGCTGCACACGATGGCCGCCCGATTCGAATTTCAATTTCGAATAGGCGCCAAAGCCGACCAGGCGGACGATGACTTCCTTGTAGCCGCCGACTTCCGAGTGCGAAGCCGAAACGATTTCCACCTGCCAGCGATTGCGCTCGGCATAACGGCTGTACATGCGCAGCAGGTCGCCGGCAAACAAGGCCGATTCATCGCCGCCGGTTCCTGCGCGGATTTCAAGAAAAATGTTGCGCTCGTCATTCGGGTCTTTCGGCAGCAGCAGCTTTTGCAGGTCGGCTTCGAGCTGCACCATGCGCAGGCGCGCATCCTCGATTTCGTCCTGGGCAAACTCCTTCATCTCGGGATCGGCCAGCATCTCCTGGGCGGCACTGACGTCCCCGGCGGCGCGGGTGTACTCGCCATACAAGCCCACCAGCGGGCCGAGCTCGGCATTTTCACGCGTGAGCTTGCGGTAGCTGTCCATGTTGCTGGTGACATCCTCCTGCATTAGCAGGTTGTTGATTTCTTCCAGCCGGTTGGCGAGCTGGTCGAGTTTTGCGAGCATCGAGGGCTTCATGTTCTGGCTTGTCTGCTTTGGTCGATTGTAACGGTGGGTGGTGGCGACGCCGTGTTCAGCGGCCGGATTGTCTGCAGCGTCGGGGTGGCTGCTGCCACTGTCCTTTTCGCGTGCCGCCCGGGTTCATTGAGGGCAAAACGAAACCAAGGCAAACCGCAAGGATTGCGGCGCGGCATCTGGCTGGTCCGTTGGGCCGCCCGGCACGCACCGGCTTTGCCAGAGAGGACAGCGGCGCTAACGGCGCGTGCGAAACAGCTGCGGCAGCAGCGTCGCCAGACGCGCGCGCTCGTCGCCCTGGGCTGAATGCAGTGCCTGCTGCGGACCGTGGAGGAATTTTGCCGTCAAGCCTTTCGACAGCGCTTCGAGCACTGCGTCGACATCGTCACCACGTGCCAGCATCCTGCGCGCACGATCGAGTTCGCCCATGCGCAACGCCTCACTGGTTTCCTGCAAATCGCGGATCAGGGGCACCACGGCACGGCTATCCATCCAGTGCATGAATGACTTGACGCGCGTTTCAATGATTGCTTCAGCCTGCACCACTGCGGCCTGACGGCCTTCCATGCCGGTCTGCACCGCGGCGCCGAGATCGTCGACGGTATACAGGAAGACGTCGTCGAGGCGGGCGACTTCGCTCTCGATATCGCGAGGCACCGCCAGGTCGACCATGAACATCGGCTTGTGACGGCGTGCCTTGACCGCGCGTTCCACCAGGCCAAGGCCGATGATGGGCAGTGACGACGCGGTGCAGGAGACGATGATATCGAATTTTGCCAGCTGCGCCGGCAGTTCGGCCAGGCGGATGGCGCTGCCATTGAAGCGCTGCGCCAGCACTTCGCCACGTTCCAGCGTGCGGTTGGCAATCGTCAGCGACTTCGGGTGGTGGGCGGCAAAATGGGTGGCACACAGCTCGATCATTTCACCGGCACCGATGAACAGCACATGCTGGTTGGCCACGCTGTCAAAAATGCGTTCGGACAGCCGGACCGCGGCGGCGGCCATCGAGACGCTGTGGGCGCCGATGGCGGTATTGCTGCGTACCTCCTTGGCCACGGCAAAGGTGCGCTGGAACATCTGGTGCAGATAGGTGCCCAGGCCACCAGCCGCATCGGCCTGGCGCACGGCATCCTTCATCTGGCCCAGGATCTGGGGCTCGCCCAGGACCATCGAATCCAGTCCCGAGGCAACCCGGAAGGCATGGCGCACGGCGCCGTCTTCGGGGAGCGAGTACAGGTAGGGGCGCAACTCGGCATAGGGCAGCTTGTGGTAAGCCGCCAGGAAATGGCCGGTGCTGTCGATGGCGGCGCTGGCACCAGCGGCCAGCTGGCTGGCCGAATACAGTTCGGTGCGATTGCAGGTTGACAGGATTGCCGCCTCGTCGAGGCCTTCGAAATGCCTGTCCTGGCCGCCGGCTTGATGGCTTGCCTCGCGTCCGAACCAGGCTCGTGCCGACGCCACGGCAGCGCCGATCTGGTCAGGCGCAAACGCCACCTTTTCGCGCAGGGCGAGCGGTGCGGTGGTGTGGTTGAGGCCGACGGCGTACAGGTGCATTGCAGGGGCGCTTGGGTGTCAAGCGGTTATTCGAAGCGTGACGATGGCCGTATTATAGCCGGTTGCACCCGCGTCCCTGGCTCACGAAGACATCTGTTCCAGGCGATAACCATAACTGTATACCGGCGCCAGCCGGAAACCGTATTCCGGGCGCAGGTTCAGTTTGCTGCGCACGCGCGAGACATGGGTATCCATGGTGCGCGAAGGAATTTCCACATCGCGGGCCCATACCGCTTCAAGGATGTAGGCGCGCGACAGCGGCCGGCCGATGTTGCGGAAGAACAGCAGCGCCAGATCGAATTCCTTCTGCGTCAGCTCGACGGGCGCGCCGTTGACGGACAGCCTGCCGGTGCGCGATTCGAAAATGTAGTTGCCGAACTTGATTTGCTCGACTGCATTCTGGGTCGGGTAGGCGCGCCGGAGCAGGGCCTGGACACGCGCCACCAGTTCGCCGCGCCGCAGCGGTTTGATCATGTAATCATCGGCGCCGGCGGCCAGGCCGGCGACGATGTCATCTTTACCGGAACGACCGGTAATGAACAGGACCGGCAGGTTTGGCGGCAGCCGTTCGCGCGACCAGCGCAGCACCTCGGAACCACTCATGTCGGCGGTCTGCCAATGAATGATGAGCATGCCATAACTCTCCCTTCGCAGCTGACCCAGCATATCCTTGGCGTTGTCGAATGGATGGCATGAGTGACCGGCAGACGTTAATACCTGGCAAACAAGTTCGGTCTGGCTACGGTCATTATCGAGCACGGCTATTCTCATATTGCTGTCCGTTTAGAAGAATTGTTAAAGGGAACCCCTTGGATGCAAAGTGTTGACAGCGAATTAATCTACCAAGTATCAACTATCTTAGTGAAAAGTTCATTACTATTTCACAATATATTACAAAATTAGTCGCGAGTTTATCGAAAATAGCAAAACCAACATCGGATTCCGGCGTTTTATTTAAGATAATTTTTGTGAGGCATCTTTATTTGCTTT
>JBPBPY010000130.1:0-23859 GCA_050954505.1 Janthinobacterium lividum | reverse complement strand
CAAGGAATTGCGCCGCGTTTTCGAACCGATCATCACGCTCGGCAAGAACGACACGCTGGCCAACAAGCGCCTGGCATTCTCGCGCCTGCGCGACCGCGAAATGGTCGTCAAGCTGTTCGCTGAACTGGGCCCACGCTACGCCAACCGCAACGGTGGCTACATTCGCATTTTGAAGATGGGTCACCGCGTTGGCGACAATGCGCCGATGGCATTCATCGAACTTGTCGACCGTCCAGAGATCACCGAAGCGGTTGAAGATACCAGCGCCGATTGATTCGGCCTGCGGCCGCGAACTTGTCGCGGTCACAACGCAACAACGATGCCAGGCTCAGCCTGGCATTTTTCATTGGCCCCGCTGATGTTGCAGTGGCGTTCAAGCCTGCAGTGGAAATGGACTGATCTCCTCCGGCCGCTCGAAAAAGTGACGATTGCCTGGTCCCCGGTCGAGATTCAGCGGACCGCTGTGCAACAGGCTTGCGCGTGGAAAGGCATCCTTGATCTGTTCTAGCGGCACGGCAGAAGGGTAGAAGTACAGCTTTGCCAGGTGCGGCAGGCTGCACAGCTGCAGGATGCCGGCACGCGTCATGTTCGGATTGCCGCTCAGCTTGAGCTGGCGAAGCGAGGTCAGCTGGCTCAGTACCGCCAGCGTTTTATCGGTTTGCGGATAGTGCTTCGAACGCATGCAATATTCTGCGGTCAGCCTTTCGAGGTTCACCAACCCGCCCAGTACTGCCATGCTGTCATCGGTGAACGGGCAACCGGAAATCGTGAAGTCGGTCAGCAACTGCAGGGGCAAAAGGAATTCCAGTCCTTCTTTATCCACTGCGGTGCAATTGGCAATATTGAGCTTTGTGAGATGCGTGAACCCGCCGATGTGTCGCATGGCTTCATTGCCGATACCTTCGCAGTAAGCCACGCTGAAATCGTCGAGCTGTTGCGCCGGCAGCAGTGCTGCCACGCCTGTGGCGGAGATCCGGCTGCAGCCATCGAGCACCAGGCGCCGCAGGCCTGGCGCGCCCTGTCCGATGGCCAGCAAGGCGGCATCGTCGATGGCCTTGCAGTTTTCCAGATACAGCGTCTGCAGCGGTGAATTTCCGCGTTCGACCAGTTTGCCGATTGCAGCAGCGTTGGCGCCAGCACAGCCATGCAGGTCGAGATAAGTCAGTCGCGGCAAGGCGCCCAATGCACCGATGCCCCGGTGGCTGATCAATGGATTGAGTTTCAGGACGATCTTTTCCAGTGTCTGCAGATTTGCCATTGCCTGCAAGGCGTCATCGTCCCATGCTACCCGTGCGGCAAAGAGTTGCCGCAATGGCGGCCATGCTGCAACCGTATCGAACACGGCATTCGATAGCTGGTGGCACATGGTCAGATGTAATACTTCCAGTGCCGGCAGCGCCGGCAGCAGGTTTGCCAGTGCGGCAGAGCTGAACCCCTGGCAACGTGCCATTCCGAGTACCTGCAAGCTGGCCAGGGCAGGCAGCCGCTGCAGCATCCGGTCCGAGACCGCCGTGCCATCGAGGATCAGATGGGTGAGTTTGTGCAGGCCGCTGATGACGTCGGCAGACAGATCACCGATGGCGCAGGAACCCAGGTTGAGTTCTTCGAGCGCGCCTGCATTGGTCAGGAAAGCGATCGCTGCATCGTCGACCACACTGCGATTTTCGAGGTTCAGTTTGCGCAGGTGTGGCAAGCGTTCGACCAGTGCCAGGTCACCTGGCTTGAGCGCCCGGTAGGTGGAAAGATCGAGCTCGGTGAGTTGTTTCAAGCTGCCGATGGCCATGAGCGACGCCGTTGGCAAGGCGACGCCACAGATGACTTTGATGGCTTGCAACTGCGGCAGCGAGGCCAGCAGCGCGATATCGGCTGCCGTGAAATCGGCGCCGGTCAGGCGAATCTGGTGCACACGTTCTGGTGCAAGTGTTTGCAGGATGGACCGCAGGCGTACGCCGGAATCCGCCGCCACGCTCACGTGCAAATCCCCGTGCAGCGCTGGATGCCCCGCAGCGGCCATCCGGCCAGCCTCGATGGCAGAAGCGCCAGCCGTTGCCGCAGCCAGACCGTTGGACGCCAGGCGGCTGCGCAGCAGGGCTTGCGAGGTATTGCTGCCGCTGGCATACAGGGGCAGCGTGGGGCGTGCTGCCGGCGGTGCGGCGGATGCATCGGCCTTTGCTGCGCCGGTGAGCGCCGCAGCGGGGCGACTGGCCGCATCCTGGCTGGTGGCAGCCCTGGCTGTGGCGTCGCCGCCGTTGGGCGCAGCGCTGGCTGACGGGGATGGCGGCCGTTGTGAAGGAATTTGCATGATGAACGTTTGTCTGTCGAGGGCGCCGCTGCATGGTGCGGCGTGAGCGCCCGGTGGCAACGTGCAGACGCCGGGCATGTCCAATTGCCCATGAGTGGCAACCAGAGATGATTGGTTCCGTCGACTGTTGCGGTGGCGGTACTTGCGCGGCACAAGACCGTGAAGGCTTGCGCTCGCTTGTAGAATAGGTCCTGGTCCTCATTCAACCATTGCAGAAAGACGGCGCCGCATGTCCGAACCCGCAATTCTTTCCGTCTCCGAGCTGCGCAAGTCCTATGGCCAGGGCGAAGCGCGTACGGTGGTCATCGATGGCTTGTCGTTTGCCTTGCGGCGCGGCGAATGTTACGGCTTGCTCGGCCCCAATGGCGCCGGCAAGACCACCACCTTGCGCCTGTGCCTGGGGCTGGCCATGCCCGACAGCGGTGCCATCACGCTGGTGGGCCAGCCGGTGCCTGCCGCTGCACGCGCTGCCCGGGTGCGCGTGGGCGTGGTGCCGCAGGGCGACAATCTCGATCCCGACTTTACCGTGACGGAAAACCTGGAAGTGTTCGGGCGCTATTTCGGCATCGACGACAAGACCACCCGTGCGCGCATTCCCGCCCTGCTCGAGTTTGCCAACCTGACGGCCAAGAAGGATGCCCGCATCGGCGAACTCTCTGGCGGCATGAAACGGCGCCTGACGCTGGCGCGTGCGCTGGTCAACGATCCCGACCTGATCTTCATGGATGAACCAACCACCGGCCTGGACCCGCAGGCCCGCCACATGATCTGGGAACGGCTGAAAAGCCTGCTGGCCAATGGCAAGACGATTTTGCTGACCACCCACTTCATGGATGAAGCCGAGCGCCTGTGCGACCGCCTGGCCGTCATCGACCATGGCAGGATGATTGCCGAAGGCACACCGCGCTCGCTGATTGCCGCCCATATCGAGCGCCAGGTGGTGGAGGTGTATGGCGAACATGCGCTGGCATGGGGCGAGCAGGTCGGGCGTTCCCTGGCAGCGCGCATCGAACTGAGCGGCGAAACCGTGTTCTGCTATGTCGACGATGCCCAGCCACTGATCGACAGCCTGGCCAATGTCAGCGGGGTGCGCTACCTGCACCGGCCTGCCAACCTGGAAGACCTGTTCATGAAACTGACCGGCCGCGAGATGCGCGATTGAGCGTGAAGGTACGCAACTGAGCAGTTGAGCAACTGAGCAATTGAGCAATCGAGCAATTGAGCAATTGAGCAATTGAGCAATTGAGCAATCGAGCAATTGAGCAATTGAGCAATTGAGCAATTGAGCAATTGAGCAATTGAGCAATTGAGCAGTTGAGCAACTGGGCAATCGAGCAATCGAGCAACTGGATGATTGGCCGATTGCGCAACAGAACGCAAGTGAGCGACCGAGCGCGTCCGAGAACAACTGAGAACAACCGAAAGGGGAGCTGAGCCTTGAATTCGAATTTGTATGCCCTGCCGGCATTTTCCAGCCGCTTTTACCCGATCTGGCAACGCAATTTCCTGGTCTGGAAAAAGCTGGCCGTGGCCAGTGTGCTGGGCAATATCGCCGACCCGCTCATTACCCTGATCGCCTTTGGCTACGGCCTGGGCAGCCTGCTGAAAACCGTCAACGGCATTCCGTACATCCATTTCCTGGCTTCGGGCTCGATCTGCATGTCGATCATGATGGCTTCCTCGTTTGAAGCACTGTATTCGGCGTTCTCGCGCATGCATGTGCAAAAGACCTGGGATGCGCTGCTCAATGCACCGCTGGCGCTCGATGACGTGGTGCTGGCCGAAATGCTGTGGGCCGCCACCAAGTCGCTGTTTTCCGCAATTGCCATCCTGGCCGTGATGTTTGCACTGGGTATCGGCTTGCATCCGCATGTGCTGCTGGTGCTGCCGCTGCTGTTCTTGGTCGGCATGACGTTTGCATCGCTCGGGCTGGTTGCCAATGCAGTGGCGCGCGGCTATGAATTCTTCACGTATTACTTCACACTGCTGCTCACACCGATGATTTTTCTCTCGGGCGTGTATTATCCGACGGCGCAACTGCCAGGCTGGCTGCAGCTGCTGGCGCAGATCCTGCCGCTCAATGCGGCGGTAAGCCTGGTGCGTCCGCTGATCCTGGGCCAGTGGCCGCCGCATGCAATGCTGCACGTGGCGGTGCTGGCGGCGTATTGCGTTGCAGGTTTTTATCTGGCGACCGTATTGACGCGCCGGCGCTTGTTCAAATAATGGTTCGACAGGAAGACAATTGAAATGGAATTGACGCAGTGTTGAAAAATCCATCCTGGTGTTCAAGGCAGCGCTCATTGCCGGCACGGTTGTCGCAGCGTGCCAGTGCCTGTGCGTCATTGCTGCATCGACAGGTGTCGATGGTGCTGGGCATCGCCGGCTTGCTGCTGCTCCTGCTTGCATCGCCGGCCCATGCAGAGGACGATTACCTGGCCCCGGATGTGGCATTCCGTTTTGCCGCCCGCATGCTCGACGCCAGGACCATCGAGGTGCGTTACGACATCGCCGATGGTTACTACATGTACCGCGACCGGTTTGCCTTCACTGCCGAGGGCGCCACGCTGGCGGCGCCGCATTATCCACAGGGCACGGTGAAATTCGACAAGACTTTCCAGAAAAATGTCGAGACCTACCGCCAGTCGGTGGTCATCACCATTCCTGTCGAAGCCGGTAGCGCCTTCACGCTGCTGGCCAGCAGCCAGGGCTGCGCCGACCAGGGGCTGTGCTACAGCCCGATGGAAGTGCAGGCCCGTCTTTCCCCGGTCAGCGCCACTGGCTTGCTGGCCGTTGCGCGGGACTTGTTCGGCAAGAACGAGGCCGGACCGGTAGCGCCAAATGCCAGCCCGGTGCCATCGACCACGCCAGGCATGTCGACGCCACCGGTGTCGCCCCGCAATGGTACCCAGGGAGAGCTGACTGCGGCGCCGAGATTGCCGGCAACCGCCATGTCTTCTTCCTACGCCGCACTGGACTCGGAAATGGGGCAGATCGAGTCATCGCTGAAAAGCCGCAATCTGGTACTGATCATGCCGCTGTTCCTGTTGCTGGGCCTGGGCCTGGCACTGACGCCCTGTGTGCTGCCGATGCTGCCGATCCTGTCGTCGATCATCGTCGGCGACCGTGCCTGCGCGGGCAATGGCGCAGCATCTGGACGGCGCCGTGCCTTCCTGCTTTCACTTTCGTATTCACTGGGCATGGCATTGGTGTATACCGCCCTTGGCACGGCTGCCGGCCTGATTGGCGAAGGCTTGTCTGCCACCTTGCAAAAACCCTGGGTGCTGGGGCTGTTCGCCCTGCTGATGGCCGGCATGGCAATGTCGATGTTCGGCTTGTGGCAGATGCAGATGCCCGCCGTGTTGCAAGGTGGACTGAACCGCGCCGCCGAGCGGCAAGGTTCGGGCCGCTGGCTGGGCAGCTTTTTCATGGGCGCCTTGTCGGCGCTGATCGTCGGACCGTGCGTGGCCGCACCCTTGGCAGGCGCGCTGGTCTACATCAGCCAGACGCGGGATGTGGTGGTGGGCGCCAGCGCCCTGTTCGCGCTGGCAGTGGGCATGAGTGTGCCTTTGCTGTTGCTGGGCCTGTCGGCAGGCTCGCTGCTGCCGCGGGCAGGCGCCTGGATGGAAGCGGTAAAATCCTTTTTTGGCGTCCTCATGCTGGGCGTGGCCTTGTGGATGGTAACGCCGGTACTGCCATCCTGGCTGGTGCTGATGGGCTGGGCCTTGCTGGGCACAGGTTACGGGTCCTGGCTGCTGTGGTCCGGACAGCGCCGCTGGCAGGGCAGGGCGGTTGGACTGCTGTTTGCCGCTTTCGGCCTGCTGGAGCTGGTTGGCGTGGCCAGCGGTGGGCGCGATGCCCTGATGCCGCTGGCGCATTTTGGCGGCAGGCAGGACCACAAATTGGTCTTCATGCAGGTCCGCTCGGAAGCAGAGTTCGATGCGGCGCTGGCCGAGCATCGTGGCCAGCCAGCCATGCTCGATTTCTATGCCGACTGGTGCGTGTCCTGCAAGGAGATGGAGAACACGACCTTCACCGATGCCGGGGTCAAGGCGCAGCTCGATCGTCTGCTGGTGCTGCAAATCGATGTCACTGCCAATACTGCCGACGACCGTGCCATGCTCAAGCGTTTCGGTTTGTTCGGCCCGCCCGGCATCCTGTTTTTCGACGGCCAGGGCCGCGAGATTACCCCGGCGCGCGTGATCGGTTACCAGGATGCGCAACGCTTCCTGAACTCGCTGGGCCTGGTGCAAAGAACCCAGGGCTGAATGCGCGCTGCAGCGGGGAGCATGCTGCCGCCCAGGAGGTGCGCATCGACATCGTTGCCCCGGCTGCACTGCGGCTGGCCGCGGCTGCCGTGGCTGCCGGCTGCCGGCCTGTGGGCGCCAAGCTCTCCAGATGCTTCCACATGTGGAGAAGTAATTTGCATATCCGTGGATAATCGTTGGTTCATTCGTCGATGCGGTCTATAGTCTTCGTTTGAGCCGACCAACAAAAAGGAGCGTTCCATGACAATACGATTAGGCGACATCGCCCCTGATTTCGAGCAGGATTCATCGATCGGCAAAATCCATTTCCATGAATGGGCAGGCAATTCCTGGGTGGTGCTGTTTTCCCATCCGGCCGACTTTACCCCGGTCTGCACCACCGAACTGGGCTTGACGGCCAAACTGAAACCGGAATTCGACAAGCGCAATGTCAAGGCCATCGCGCTGTCGGTCGACCCGGCCGACAAGCATGTGGCGTGGATCAAGGATATCGAGGAAACACAAAAGACCGTGGTGGGTTTTCCCATCATCGCCGATGCCGACAAACATGTCTCGCAACTCTACGACATGATCCATCCAAACCAGTCGGCCACCGCAACCGTGCGCTCGCTGTTTGTCATCGACCCGAAGAAGGTGGTGCGCCTGACCATCACCTATCCCATGAGCACCGGACGCAACTTCGACGAAGTGCTGCGCGTGATCGACGCGTTGCAGCTGACCGATGGCTATACCGTCGCCACCCCCGGCAACTGGCGCGATGGCGATGACGTCATCATCCCGCTGACCGTCCAGGATGAGGCCGTGATCAAGCAGAAGTATCCCAAGGGCTACACCGCAGAGCGGTCGTATCTACGCGTTACCCCACAGCCGAACAAGTGAAGTGTTTTTGGCCTTTGCCTGGATGCATAGGCTTGAACCGGATTTACTGAATGACGGCAGAGCCTGCCGCCGGCTTGCCAATCAGCCGCGCATTGCGCACCAGCAGGTCGATGAGTTTGGTGCCATCGACCGGTTTGGCGAAATGCTGGTTGAAGCCGGCAGCGTGGGCATTGTCGCGGTCTTGCTGGCGGGCGTAACCGGATACCGCTACCATCAGGGCGCCGGACATGCCGGGCAGCTGGCGCAGACGGCGCGCCAGTTCGTAACCATCCATGTCGGGCAGGCCGATGTCGAGCAGGCAGGCGTCGGGTATCAGGGTGCGGGCGCGTTCCAGTGCGCGCAAGGGATGGTATTCCACCGTGGGGATGTTGCCCGAGGCTTCCACGAGCATGGCCAGGGTGTCGGCCGCATCGGTATTGTCGTCGACGATCAGGATTTTCATCGAACTGCGCGGCGCCGCCACTGGCTGCGCAGCCAGCCCGGCAGCAGGAGGCAGAGCCGGAACCGGATTGGCCAGCTGCAGGCGTGGCAGAAGGACGGTAAAACTGCAGCCCTGGCCCGGCCCTGCGCTATGCACCGTCACCTTGCCGCCATGCCGCTCCACCAGTGCCTTGACCAATGGCAGGCCCAGCCCCAGGCCTCCCTGTGAACGGTCGGGCTGGCGCTCGGCCTGGGTAAACAGATCGAATACCCGTTCAGCAAGTTCGGCGCTCATGCCGGCGCCGTTGTCGCTCACGCGCAGCATGACGTCGGCGCTGTAGGCTTCCACCGTCAATTCAATGCGCCCGCCAGCAGGCGTGTAGCGCGCTGCATTGCCCAGCAAATTGGTCACCACCTGCACCAGCCGATTGCGGTCGCCCCTGATGTACACTGCCTCGGCAGTGCGGGTCTGCAGCAGGACATGGTTGCGGGTGACGATTTGCGGCTGCACCTGTTCGACCGCAGCGGCGAGTACATCATCAAGGCTGACGTCGACATGCGCCAACTCGGTCTTGCCGGAAGTGACACGGGAGACGTCGAGCAGGTTGTCGATCAGGTTGGCCATGTGGCCCACCTGGCGCGTAATGATCCGGGTCGCCGACTGGATCTGTTTTTCCCGCAGGCCTGGCAGCGTCAGCAGGTCGGCTGCCGCACTGATGGGCGCCATCGGGTTGCGCAACTCATGGGCCAGCATCAACAGCATTTCATTGCGGCGTTTGTCGGCCATTTTCAAGGCCGCTTCAGCACGCCGGGTGTTTTCCAGTTCCACCTGCAAGGCCGCTTGCGCGCGCGCGCGTTCGATGGCGTCAAAGGTGCGCCTGGCCATGTCATTGACCAAGTCGAGCTCGTCGGCGCTCCAGTTGCGTTGTACATCCGAGGTGACATTGATGTGGGTGCTGATGTGTGCTGTCTTCTTGATCGGCACGATCAGGATCGACTCGATCGCAATGGACGTGAATGCGTCGGCCATGGGCGCGGTGCGCGGGTCGGACCGGACATTGTCGATGACGAATTCGGCGCCGGTGCGAATGGCTTCATTGAGCGGATCGCCAAAATCGGCAATGCCGCAGGCGCTTGGCAAAGGGGGCAGATCATTTGACGACAGCCAGCTTGCCGGTACGCGAAAGATCATGTCGGCGTCTTCGATCTCGCTGTAATACACGCGCGATGCACCGAGATATTTACCCAGCAAGGCACAGGCAATCTCGGTAATGGGCTTGACCTCCGACTCCTTTTGCAACTGATCGGCCAGGTCGAGCTGAAGCTGCAGGCGCCGGTGGGCTTGCACATGTTTTGCTGTTTCCAGCGTTGCGCGTTCTAATATCGAGCGATCGACTGTGGTCATGGCAAGGATTATTTTTCTACAGTGGAGGCTTGCCAGGCAAGATTCCAGGAATGCTTGCAAAATTGGTCACAGGATAGAGCATTATCCACCTGCAACAGCCTTCATCATACTAAATTGCGTGAAAGCAAATTTGCATAAATTTTTTTGATAACCCGTTGTTTTTATGCGACCATCAAGTTCTGGTAAATTGCCGCCGCGCGACCGCCTCTTGCATTCCTCAAAATAAATCATTTCATTTTTTACGCTATATTGCCCGTCACATCCGCCATGCACGGTCCACAGGAGACTTGTGGCGTGCCACGCAATTTGCTTAATCATGCAGGACATGGAATACAGGTCCCAGGATCCAATGACTCTTCCAATTTCCCGGGATATCCGCGCCGTCCAGTCGATTCCCGCCGTGCCAACGATCCTGCGCGTGATTGCCGAAAACACCGGCTTGCGCTGGGTCTGCGTCTCACGCGTGACCGAATCGAACTGGACCATGTGTGCCGTCCATGACCAGCTCGACTTCGGCCTGGCGCCCGGGGATGAAATCGAGATCGCCGATACCTTTTGCGACCAGGTCCGGCGCGAGAATGTCGGCGTGGTGATCGACAGTGCGGCGACCGACCCGATTTACTGTGCCCATCCGATCCCGAAAAAATTCGACATCGAAAGCTATTTCTCGATTCCCGTGTATCGCAAGGATGGTGCATTCTTTGGCACCTTGTGCGGTCTGGACCCGGCACCGGCAGCGCTCAAGGCGCCCAAGACGCTGGACATGCTCAAGCTGTTTGCCGAACTGCTGTCGAATCAGATCGATTCGGAATTGCGCGTGCAGGAACTGTCCCTGCAGCTCGAGGATGAACGTGAAAATTCGGAACTGCGCGAACAATTCATTGCCGTGCTGGGCCACGATATCCGCACGCCGCTGACCACCATGATGGCCGGTGCGGAAATGCTCACGGTGGTCAGCGGCGATGCCAAGGTCGGTACGATTGCCGGGCGCATCCAGCGCAGCGGCCAGCGCATCGCCGGCCTGATCGAGGATGTGATGGATTTCACCCGCAGCAAACTGGGCGGCGGGCTGCTGCCTTTGAATGTGGTGGAAAGCCTGACGCTGGGCGAATTCCTTGGCCATGCAGTCGCTGAATTGCGTACCAACCATCCTGCGCGCGAACTGGTCGAACAGATCGGCATTGCCCGTGCCATTACCTGTGACCCGGGCCGGCTGGCGCAGATGCTGTCGAACCTGGTCATCAATGCGCTGGTACATGGCTACGCCCACACGCCGGTGCGCATCCTTGCTTCCTGTGACGCCGGCCGGCTGGCCATTGCCGTGGAAAATCATGGCAAGCCGATTCCACAGGAAATCCAGGTCCGGCTGTTCCAGCCATTTTCACGAGGACGGGAAAAAAACCAGGCCGACGGCCTGGGATTGGGCCTCTACATTGCCTCTGAAATTGCCAAGGCGCATGGCGGCGTGTTGCGGCTGGAAACCGAGGGTGAGCGAACCTGTTTCATTTGCGAAATCGATTTGCAGGCACTGGCCTGAGGCTGCTGAAAGCGCGTGCACTGACCTCGTTGCGGATGGCATGGGCGTCTTGTCATACGCAGCAATCATGGTTCAATGACATTGCCTCGGTCCAAGCCGAGTGCGATGGAACCGCTTTGCGCAGTGCTTGAAAACATGCATGCGCCGCCATGTTTCCCGTGTATTAAGTTCGTCGCGTTTTACCTACATTTGCGAATTAATTTTTCCGTTGCCCGAAACAGTATCGTGGCACTTCGGTTAGGCTTTTCAGCGCGATGCATGGGCAGCAGTTGCCCAGGCACGACTGGAGCCAGGCAATGTATTTCAATGAAATTCACCGTAGCACCGGCAACTGCTTCAACCAGACTTTCCCTGAGAGTGCGGGTCAAACGCCTGCAGGCAGCGCCAATCCACGCATGCTGCTGTCGCCAGGCCTGTACGGCGCAACAAGCGCTGGTGCCACGGCTTGCAGCTACAGCAGAGACAGCAGACAAGGCAGCAGCACGCGCAACACAGGACCCAAGCTGCGCGGCAACATCAGCAGGCGCGCTGCATCGCGTCTGCAAACGCCACCACGCAAGAAGCTGGTGCATATTCCACGCGTCTCGAAGGTCGAATTGCAGAAGCGTTTTGTCGCCGGCATCCAGCGCACGCTGCTGCAACGCGGGCGGTCCAAGTCGACGGCGGCACCTGCTTTGCAGAAGTTGCCGCCAACGCTGCCAATTCCGTCAGCATCGCCCATTTCTGCTGGCTGGGCAATGCATTGGGTGGATCAGGCTGGCGCCATCACACGTTCGGCATGGGACTGGAGTATTGCACTTGCTGATATCGTGCTGCCCAAATTGCCGGGTGCCGCTGCTGCCGCTGCTGCCGCTGCCTCCGCTGCCCCCGCTGCTGCCGCTGCCGCCGCTGTTGTAGCTGCCGCCTCGGAACAATGCAGGACGGCAGGAGGGTGCAGCGATGGCGCCGGCCAGTCACGGCGCGATGATGTCTTTGCTGTGGATGGCAATACCGGCAATGCAGCTGGCAAGGCATCTGCCGCCGCTGGCAAAGACTGCGGAACGAGCAGCACCAGTGTCGGCAGCGAGGTCAGCAAAAGTGCCGGCGAAGTGGTCATCGAAAAGGTCAACAAAGAGGTCAACAAAGAGGTCAACGAAAGCCAGCAGCTCAGCGAGAGCAAAGCGCAGCGAACGCGGCACACGCCGGCTGGCTGCGCACCGCCTTTGCATGCGTTGTCAGCCGACCTGGAAAAGTTCGCCCTGGTACACGCCAGCCCGGCATTGAAGCCGCGCCAGGATCAGTCGCTCGACGGGGTGCTGGTACTGTTTGCCATTGAAACCAGGGATGTGGCACCAGGGCGCAAGGAACGTGAAGCCGGGCTGGCCGGGCAATTGGCGAAATATGCAAGGCCAGGCGATCAATTGATTACCGAACCGCAAGCGCTTTGGGATCAGCGTGACAAGGCCAGCGCCTTTTTCGACATTGCTGCCGCCAACCACAAGACTGGATGGACGGATGTCGAAGCCGATGAAGACGGTGCCTCCCACAGGCAAGCCTATCGGCAGGCAAAAAGCGGTGTGCTGGCCGCCCTCAAACCGATGCTTGAACTGATGTCGGCAGTCGTGCCTGAAGTGTTCGTCGATGAACCGGCACCGTACGCGCTCCCCTGCCAGCAGCAACTGCAGCAGTTGCGCCGCGCCGAACATCTGATCGCGCGCGACCAGGAAGTCAGTTTGCGCGCCAGCGCTGCCATGCCGGAATATGAAGCCTTGCTTGATGTCCTCACGCCATTCTTTTCCAGTGCCGAGCATCTGGAGCAGGCCTTGATCGAACGGCGCATGCGCAACCTGCGCCCGCATTTCCAGGCACAGCGCGGCAGCAAGGCCACGCTTTGGATGGCGCTCGATGCCAGGTTGGTCGAGTCGATCGGCTCGAGCCTGATGCATCTGTTGCCCACGCTGGTGGTGACCGACAAAAGCCACCCGCTGAACATCGGCCATGCAAAGTCCGACCGCCATCCTGTCTTGATACGGTATCTGGTCGAAACAGTGGAACAGGGTTACGGCAGTGTGGTCATCAGCCCGGCACTGCTGGCGCGGCAGGATCGGTCGCTGGCCAATGTCAGCATCATCTTTTCCGACCACAACCATTACGATCATGCCGTTCATGCCGAGCGGATTGAAATGGTCAGGAATTTCCATAGGCCGGGCCACCCTGTTCTGGTGGAAATGCATGCAGGCGAAACGCCCAGTCCGTCACGCTGTCTGGAAAAGCCGCAAAACTGTATTGCAATCGACGACCAGAGCCAGGCGCCCAGCGATGACGGCATTCGTGCGCGCCTGCGTTTTGCCTTCGATTCGCTGCGCAGCAAAGGCTTGGGGGGCGTGCCCGACGATGCTGTCTTGCAGAGCGTATCCCATTCACTATTGTGGAAGCATACGGTTGGGCTGAACGCGTTGGCAAAAAAGATCGCGCTGCCTTCCGAAGACCTGGCCAGCATCGATGCCGTCAATGCGGCATGGGATGATTTCAACCGTGTCCTGAAAAAAATTCAGTCTCACCGCAATGAAGTCATGTTTGCAAAGCTGAAGTCAAACGTGCGTGCGGAAAATGCCTGCTTCAGTGAACTCGGCGAAATGCATGTCATCGATCTGGAGCAGCGCATCCTCGATGAAATGCATGCGATCATCATCAAATACAAAGTATCGAATTATGCGCAATTCAAGAAGGAATTCGATGCGATTGAACTGCCCGATGAAAAGACGCCAGCACCGCAGTGAGGCGGTATTTTCTTGAAGACAATTCGTGTGTCCCTGTGCCTGCTGCCGGACCGGAATCAGGTTTGCTGCGCCAGGATGGCCGCCAGCAAACCCGGGAAGCGGCTTTCGATATCGGCATGACGCAAGCGATTCATGTGCACTGTTCCGGTCCCCTCGGTCTTGACCAAACCCGCTTCGCGCAATACCTTGAAGTGGTGCGAACAGGTCGACTTTGGCCGGCCGCCATCGAGTTCGCCACAGGTTGCCGCTTCCACACGCGCCAGGTGGCGCACGATGTCGAGACGAATCGAATCGCTTAACGCATGCAGCACGCGTTCGAGTGCAAAGTCGCTGGCGTCAGGGTGTTTGAAGGGGCGCATGAGCAGCATGATACACCTTGGGTTATACTCGTTCCATTGTTCGTAAATTATCGAACTAACGAATTGGCAACTGGTGGATGTTGGCAACCGCAGTAAGGCAAGTGCTGTATTGTCAACCTGCTGCCATTCGACGCTATCCCGCCCACGCCGGCAGTGCGTGTTCGCGCCTGGCGCGTGCCGATCACTTTTCCAAGGAAACCGATGTCCGCATTATTTCAGCCGTTTAAACTCAAAGATGTCACGCTGCGTAACCGCATTGCCGTACCACCGATGTGCCAGTACATGGCAGTCGATGGCAAACCGAATGACTGGCATCTGTCGCATTACGCCAGCATGGCACGCGGCGGCGCCGGCCTGGTGATCGTCGAAGCCACCGGTGTGGCACCGGAAGGGCGCATCACGCCGGGTTGCACCGGCATCTGGAGCGATGAACTGGCGCAGGCATTCGTGCCCATCGTGGAGGAAATCAAGAAGGCCGGTTCAGTCCCCGGCATCCAGATCGGCCATGCAGGCCGCAAGGCCAGTGCCAACAAACCGTGGGAAGGCGACGATCACATGGCTGCCGACGATGCCCGCGGCTGGCAGACGATTGCGCCATCGGCGCTGGCATTTGGCGGCGGCTTGCCCAAGGTGCCCAAGGCCATGACGCTGGACGACATCAGCCGCGTACGCCAGCAGTTCGTCGATGCCGCCCGTCGTGCCCATGAAGCCGGTTTCGAATGGCTGGAACTGCATTTCGCCCATGGCTATCTGGCGCAGAGTTTTTTCTCGGCCCACTCCAACCAGCGTGACGACATCTATGGCGGCAGCGTCGAGAACCGCAGCCGTTTCCTGCTCGAAACCCTGAAAGCCGTGCGTGAAGTCTGGCCGGAAAACCTGCCGCTGACACTGCGCTTCGGGGTGCTGGAGTATGATGGCCGCGATGAACAGACGCTCATCGAATCGATCGGCCTGGTCGAGCAATTCAAGGCGGCCGGCATGGACATGATCAGCGTCAGCGTTGGTTTCACGATTCCGGAAACCTCGATTCCATGGGGTCCGGCCTTCATGGGACCGGTGGCGGCGCGCGTCAAGCGCGAAGCCGGCGTGCCGGTGTCGTCGGCCTGGGGTTTCGGCACGCCACAGATTGCCCAGCAAATGGTCGAGGAAGGCACGCTTGACCTGGTCATGGTCGGCCGTGCCCACCTGGCCAATCCGCACTGGGCCTACTTTGCCGCCAAGGAACTGGGTGTGGAACGAGCATCATGGACCTTGCCTGCACCGTATGCCCACTGGCTTGAGCGTTATTGATCGATCTTGCAGATCGAGCCCTGCATTACCGTGACTTCACGGCAATGCAGGGAACACGACTTGGCCTGATCGTGTCCTCCATAGGGTGCCCGGCAGTCCGGTAGTCACGCGGCCCATCAACGATGGGCCGTTTTTCTGTTCGCGTGATGTGAAATCAGTAGATCGATGCTGCGTGATTTCCATATTTCTTCATTGATTCAAATCTGCGAATAATCGCAATTTTGCGTGAATTTCTGCTGAATCGTGCTGGAAAACCCTGATTTGAGGGAATAATAAATATTTCCACCCGTCATATACTTGATATATGGAACTTAACTGATTTTGCAGTCACTGATAGCTTTATCCTTGACATGGAACGATCATGCTCAGTGCCGTCGAAACGTCTGCCTCTTCTTTCCCGATTCTTTCTGCCAATGTCGGCGCTGCGCAAACCGACACGCCGGTGTCCGCGACAGCGCCGTTGCCGGTTGCTGCAAGCCAGGCTGCAAACCCGGCTGCAACCGCGGCTGCAAACTCGACCGCAACCCTCAAGCACCGGCAGGCATTCATTCAATTCCATGTCGAAGCAGCGCTGGACACCGGCCATGCGCCGGGCATGATATTCCACGGCTTCAAGCTGGAGAGCCGCGATACCTACGTCGCGCTGCGCTTGCGTGGCAAGGTCGAGCAGGGCGCTGCCCAGCATGCAGTGGCTGAATGGAACCGGCTGGCCAGCGCGCATGTCAATGCACTGGCAGCCACCGGATTCGACAATCATCGCCAGCAATTTCTCAAGGATTATGTCGATCTGGTCATCGAGGGTGGTGTTGCACCAGGCCTGGTCCATTCCGGTATCAACATTGAAAACCGCCGCGCCTATGTGGTCTCCCGCATCAATGGCAATTTCGGCAATGACACTGCCGTGCAGGCGCAGGCACAGTGGAACCAGCTGGCCAGCGACCATATCCATGAAGTCGCTGGCAATCTGTACATACGCCTGCATCCCTTGCCGGTCTGCGGCGCACCTGCCTCAGCCGTTGCCTTTGCGCCCCAGGCATTGCTGGCACACACCGATGCATTGGCAAAACCTGCGCAAGAACTCAGGGACTATCGATTGAAACAGCTGTCTCAGGGTAGTGGACCTGCCGCAGCATTGCATGGATTGAACCTGCACGCGGAGAAACTGCCGAGTGCGCAAATCATCTGCGACCCTGCGCCGGCAAGTCCCGCACAAGCCATGCAGGCAGACATGCCGGCCATGCCTGTGAAGGGCGAGGAATTCAGCGCCGACCACTATGCCGTGCTGCGCAAGCGGCACAAGAGCTGCAGCAGGGCGTTTTTGGAAGAGTTCATGCGCCGGGCTGACGATACCTTGCTGTTCCAGATCTACATTGATCCGGACATGCAGGGCAACCCGCATGATTTGCAGGACATGGCGTCGAAGACCCTGTTTTCCAGGCGGCCATGATGTGCTGCAAATGAGCCGCGAACGCAAAGCGGCTCCAAACCTCAATCCTCGAGGAAGTGCTTGCGCCGGAAAAACCACAGCATGGCTGCCACCAGTACCGCCATCAAAGCCATCGTGATCCAGAAACCGGCGCCATCCTTGAGCAGCGGCATGTCGACGAAATTCATGCCGAAGATGCCGGTGATCAAGGTCAGCGGCATGAACAAGGCCGTGATCACGGTCAGGGTACGCATGATTTCACTGGTGCGATGAGACATTGCCGAGAAGTGGATCTGCACCGCCGACTCCAGCGATGATTCCAGGCGCCGCGAATGGCTCAAAACCCGCGTGATATGTTCCAGCACATCGTTCAAACGCACCAGCAGCAAATCATCGGCGCGACTCTGTTCCAGGCCGTGCAGACTGTCGACCAGATGGTCGCGCAATTCCTGCAGCGCATCGTGCTGTTCCTCGCACATGTTATCGAGCTTGTGCAGGCTGTTGCGGGCATCGAGCAGCGTCGACCAGCCCGTGAAGGGCCGTTCGGGGTCCATCAGTGCACGCTGCCAGCGTTCGACCTGCAAGGTCAGCGGTGCACGCAGTTCGAGATATTGATCGACCATCGCATTCAACAAGCGCAGCATCAGATCGGCAGGTGAAGCGGGCTGGCGGCTGGCGTGAGCGCTGCCGTTCGGTTTGGCCTTGTATTCCAGCAGGCGCAGGCGCGCAGCGGCAATCGTGCGGCTGCCGCTGGCATGGACGCTGACCAGCGCCTGTTCGGTAACCAGGAAACTGACCGGCCGCGTGGCCAGCCGCGAAAGCGCATTCGGCACCCCGCGGCGCTCACCCTTGGGCTGGCCCGTTGCCAAGGTACTGCCAGTCAATGGCGCGGGTGCCGCAGCAGCAGCAGCAGTGCCAGCGCTGTCGGCACCCAGTTCCGACTCCGGCGCCAGCTTGCGAAACACCACCAGCTGGTAATCCTGTGCCGTATCGAAATGCGAAGGGTGGCGCAGGTTCAGGATGTCCTGCAAATGCAGGTCATACACTGTCACCCCGGTCAGCCTGGCAATCTCGGCGCGCCAGGCTTCCGGATTGGCTGCAACTTCATCATGGGTGCAGTCTATCCACAGGAAGCCGCCTGGCGGCGCCAGGGCATCCACCGGGTCAAGCACCACGCGGCTGTCGCCGATTGCAAAAATTTCCATGGCGGTTTGCCCCCGCCGTTCAGGAACCGTGCTTGAGCAGCCGCGCAGCGTCGAGCGCAAAGTAGGTCAGCACACCGTCGGCGCCGGCGCGCTTGAAGGCAATCAGCGACTCCATCATGGTCTTGTCGTGGTCGAGCCAGCCGTTTTGTGCCGCGGCCTTGATCATCGCGTATTCGCCGCTGACCTGATAAGCGAAAGTCGGGACCTTGAACTCGTCCTTGACCCGGCGCACGATGTCCAGGTAAGGCATGCCCGGCTTGACCATCACCATGTCAGCGCCTTCGGCCAGGTCCAGCGCGACTTCGCGCAGCGCTTCATTGCTGTTGGCAGGGTCGAGCTGATAGGTGTTCTTGCTGCCGCGACCGAGGTTGGCCGAAGAGCCCACGGCATCACGAAACGGGCCATAGAATGCCGACGCAAACTTGGCCGAATAGGCCATGATGCGGGTATGGATGAAGTGGTTGCCTTCAAGGGCCGCCCGCACCGCGCCGATGCGCCCATCCATCATGTCCGAGGGCGCAACGATGTCGACGCCGGCTTCGGCCTGGGTCAGGGCCTGGCGCACCAGCAGCTTGGTGGTTTCATCGTTGAGCACATAGCCGTTGGCATCGATGACACCGTCCTGGCCGTGGGTGGTATAAGGATCGAGTGCCACGTCGGTAAGTATGCCCAGTTCGGGAAACCGCTGCTTGAGTTCGCGTACCGCGCGCGGCACCAGCCCCTTTGAATTGGTGGCCTCGATGCCATCCGGCGTCTTCAGCGCAGGATTAATCACCGGGAACAAGGCCAGCACGGGAATGCCCAAGGCCACGCATTCTTCCGCCACGCCCAGAAGCATGTCGACCGAAACCCGTTCCACGCCCGGCATCGATGACACTTTTTCAAGCTGATTGTGCCCCTCGGTGATGAAGACTGGATAAATCAAATCAGCCGCAGTCAAACTATTTTCACGCATCATCGCTCGTGAGAATGCATCCTTGCGCATACGGCGCATGCGGATGGCGGGGAACTGGGCATGGGGGGAGGGTTGGGACATGGTGTTTGGCCGATTGTGAAATTAAAAAAAAATTTTAGGGGAATCCTGAAACTTTTCAGGCATCCATGCATCTTAGAAGCAGGTGAGTCATTCACCTCCCGCTTCTCCTCCCTGAGCGGGGCCAGCCCACGATGTGGGCCGGCGTTCTCAACCCTGGAGATCCTCCCCTTTCTCCAGGGTTTTTTTCGCTCTCGTCCCCTGCATCAGCCGTTGTTTTCCGGTCTGCCGCCAGGTTGCGGCGCATCCGCCATCCCGGCTGCGGCTTCATCAGCGCCGACGGCTTGCGCCTGGGTGTGGCCAGCGCCAACGTCGTGGGTTGCAACTTCGCCGGTGCCGGCCGTGACAGCGTCTTCTGCAGCCTCGTCGCTGGCTGCATCGATAAAGGCGGAACCCGGTTCCTGTGCAATGGCAGCGCTGGCGTCGGCAGCTTCGGCAGCTTCGGCGGCATTGGCCCCGTCCAGTCCCAGCAATTCAAGAATCCTGGCGTCGGCTTCTTCCAGGCCGGTACGTTTGAGTGCGGAAAACAATTGTGCGGTAAACGGAAACGGATTGCCTTCGGCATCGCGGTAACTGCTCAAAATCGTGCGCGCAAGTTTCAGGGCCGCAGCGCCATCGGTGCGGTTGAGCTTGTCGGATTTGGTCAGGATGCAATGGATGGGCTTGCCGGTCGGCGCAAACCATTCCAGCATCTGGATATCAAGCGCGGTAAACGGGCGGCGTGAATCGATGATCAGCACCAGCGCGGCCAGCTGGTCACGGCGCTGGACATAATCACCGAGCAGGGCTTGCCAGTGGTGCTTGGCCGAGCCCGAGACTTCGGCATAGCCATAACCTGGCAAGTCGACCAGCAGGGCGCGGATTTCGTCGACGATGGTGGCATCCTTGCGATGCTGGCCAACGCGCGAGCCGCCGATGGAAAAGTAATTGATGTGCTGGGTACGGCCCGGCGTCTTGGAAGCAAAAGCCAGTTTTTTCTGGTTGCACAGGATGTTGATGGCGGTCGATTTGCCGGCATTCGAGCGGCCTGCAAACGCAATTTCAGGCACTTGCGTGGTGGGCAATTCGCGCAGCGCATTGACCGTGGTGAAGAAGCGGGCTTGCCAGAGTTGGGACATAGGACCTACAGAAAATGCTGTGGAAGGGGCGGAACTGACGGAAAGCTATTGTACAATAAGGGGTTAGACCTGTCGCATCGCAAAGACTGCGCAGATAATTAGAAAGCCTGGAACAGGCCGTCAAGATGCCTGGAACTGGCGCCAAACCAATCCAAGTCTCAAGGTGTATGAATGAATCGTGTGCCGTCATTACTGTTGCAATCAGGGGGCGTGGCAGTATTGTGCGCCGCACTGCTGGTACTTTCATCGATGGCAACGGCACAGGCAGCCGACGCTGCCGCACCGGTGGCCATCAAGGCCGATGCAGCCAAGGGAGAAACGTTGTATTCCAACGGCGACCCGGCCCGCAATATCGCAGCCTGTGTTTCCTGCCATGGCGCAGCCGGCAATTCCACCATCGTGCAAAACCCCAAGCTGGCGGCCCAGCATGAAGCCTACCTGGGCAAGCAGCTGGCAAATTTCCAGGGCCCGACCCGCAACAACCCGATCATGAGCACGATTGCCAAGGCACTCACGCCTGCCGAGATGGCCAATCTGTCTGCCTATCTGAGCGCCCAGGTGGAAAAGCCGGGCAGTGCCAAGAACAAGGCGACGCTGGAATTGGGCCGCAAGATCTACCGTGGCGGCATTGCGGAAAAGAATGTGCCGGCCTGCGCTGCCTGCCACAGTCCCAACGGCGCCGGCATTCCCAACCAGTTTGCCCGGCTGGCAGGCCAGCATCAGGAGTACACTTACGCCCAGCTGACCAACTTCCGTTCCGGTGCGCGTAAGAACAGTGATCCGATGACGACGATTTCCAAGCGGCTCTCCGATGATGAAATGCAGGCTGTGGCCGATTACATCGCCGGATTGAAATAAGCGCTTTTTCGCCCCGCGAGGCAGGAACGACGAGCCGGGAAATCGCCGGACGAATCCTGCAAACATCCGTGCGAAAATTCGTGTGGAAATCCGTGCGACAGAGACAGGGCGGCCATGGCCGCCTTTTTTCATTTTTGCGCTGACCCGCATCGGGGGCAGCCCTGGCAAAGGCCAGTTTGCAGATGACGCACCCAGCAGGCGACTTCAATGATATGTGAACCATGAGAACCAGCACCGCAGGAATCCAGTTGAAGACGCGGCGTGCCTGGCTGGCCGAGACGGTCGAACTGCTTTCGTCGATGCGCTTTGCCATCAGCCTGCTGTCACTGATTGCCATTGCCTCCGTGGTCGGCACCGTACTCAAGCAGAATGAACCCATGCCGAACTATGTCAACCAGTTCGGACCGTTCTGGTTCGAAGTGTTTGCCAAGCTTGGTTTGTATGCGGTGTATTCGACCTGGTGGTTCCTGACCATCATGGGGTTCCTGGTCCTGTCGACCGCTTTGTGCATCAGCCGCAATGCACCGAAGATGCTCAAGGACATGCGCAGCTGGCGCGAAAACGTGCGCGAGCAATCGCTGCGCAACTTCCATCACAAGGTCGAGTGGCGTGCGCCGCTGCCACGCAGCGCGCTGGTGCAGGAAACGGTCAACCGCATCGCCGCCCATGGCTACAAGGTCAAAATCGTCGAGAAGGAGCAGGCCACCCTGATCGCTGCCAAGCAGGGCGCAGCCAACAAATGGGGCTACATCTTTGCGCACGGCGCCATCGTGGTGATCTGCATCGGTGCGCTGTTCGACTCGGATCTGCCGATTCGTTTCCAGCAATGGTTCGGTGGCAAGACACCGTTTGCCGGCAATGGCGTGATCGCGCAAATTCCGGCGCAGCATCGACTGGGCCTGGGCAATCCGACCTTCCGTGGCAATACCCTGATACCGGAAGGATCGAGCAGCAACACCGCCATCATCCAGCAACAAAATGGTGTATTGATCCAGGATTTGCCAATCACGATTTCACTCAAGCGGTTTGTCGTCGACTACTATTCAACTGGGATGCCGAAACTGTTTTCCAGTGACGTGATGGTCACCGACCATGAAACCGGCAAGACGTTTCCAGCCACCATCAAGGTCAATGAACCACTGCTTTACAGAGGCCTGGCGATCTATCAATCCAGTTTTGACGACGGCGGCAGCAAGCTCAAGCTGACTGCCTGGCCCATGGCCGGCAGCAGCAACAGCCATTCCGCCATGGCCGGCGTGGTGGGCCAGGCCACACCGTTGCGCGCTGCCACCGGCGCCGAGTATGCCGTCGAATGGACCAGCTTTCGCGCCCTGAATGTCGAAAACATGGCACAGGCCGGCGAAGATGTGCGCGCCGTGACGGCACGCAAATCGATGAGCCAGAATTTGCGCGACGGCCTGGATCAACATTCCGGCTCCGCCGGCCATGGCAGCAAGAACCGTGACTTGAAAAATGTCGGTCCCAGTGTGCAGTACAAGCTGCGCGACAAGAATGGCCAGGCGCGCGAATACAGCAATTACATGGCGCCGGTGCTGGCCGACGGGTCGTATGTATTCCTGACCGGCGTGCGCGATTCGCCCGACCAGCCGTTTCGCTACGTGCGCATTCCCGCCGATGACGACACTTCGGTCAACGAATGGATGCGTCTGCGCGCGGCCATTCTCGACCCGCAAAAACGCGCGCTGGCAGCACGGCGATTTGCCGCCCGCGCCATGCCCGCCGCGCAGGAAAACGGTGCAGCGCTGCTGGCGCAATTGCGCGAGTCGGCCGAGCGCGGAATGACGATCTTTGCCGGCGACGACAAGGTCTCCGGCTATGTTGCCATCTCGCGTTTCCTGGAAAAGGTGCCGGCCCAGGAGCAGGAAAAAGCCGCCGACATTTTCATGAAGATCCTCAACGGCAGCCTGTGGGACTTGTGGCAGGTCGCGCGTGAGCAGGATGGCCTGGCCCCGGTGGCCGCCGACGAAAAACATGCGCGTTTCCTGCAACTGGCCACCAATGCGTATGCCGATGCCTTCTTTTATGGCGCCCCGGTATACCTGCAGTTGAACAGTTTCGAGGAAATCAAGGCATCGGTATTCCAGGTCACGCGCTCACCGGGCAAATATGTGGTCTACTGCGGATGCTTTTTGCTGGTGCTGGGCGTGTTTTCGATGCTGTATGTGCGCGAGCGGCGCCTGTGGGTGTGGTTGCGCAATGACGGTGGGACGCCTGGCGCGAGCCTGGCCATCATGGCAATGAGTTCGCAACGCAAGACCATGGATTTCGAACGCGAGTTCGACATCATGAAGCAGGGTTTGACGCAGCAATGAACAAGGAGATTCAAATGGAACTGAGCCAGCAGAAAACGTCGGCTGCACAGACGCCTTACAGCCAGCCGCCCGGGTATTTCAAACGCCTGGACGCATTCGACTGGCTGTATGCGGCCGTGCTCATGGCGGCCATGCTGTACGCGCTGGCGCGCCCTGGCGCGCACATGGATTATTATGAACAGGTGATCCTGGTGCTGGCAGCACCGGCGTTCATCTGGCTGGGCTGGAAATGGAAATCGGTACGCTGGCTGCTGCCTTTGCTGGGCTTGCTGGCGCTGAGCGCCGTGGCGCTGTACGCGGGCTCGATCGAGATGGCTAACAAGAAATTCCTGCTCAAGTACCTGTTGTCTTCGCAGTCGGCCATCCTGTGGATGAGCACGCTGTTCTTCCTCTCGACACTGTTTTTCTGGGGCGGCCTGCTGACGCGCGCCGACTTCGGTGGTTCGGTGGGCAGCAAGCTGTGCTGGGCAGCGGTCGTCATGGGATTTACCGGCATGCTGGTGCGCTGGCATGAATCGTATCTGCTGGGCGCCGACATCGGCCATATCCCGGTCTCCAACCTGTACGAAGTCTTCGTGCTGTTTGCCATGGTCACGGCGCTGTTCTATCTCTACTACGAACAGCACTACAAAACCCGCCAGCTGGGACCGTTCGTGCTGCTGGTGATTTC
>JBPBPY010000084.1:0-25015 GCA_050954505.1 Janthinobacterium lividum | reverse complement strand
CTCCTTTATAATGGTCGGTTTCGCCCAAGACACAAGCAAAATCATGGAATTAGCCAAGTCGTTCGAGCCCGCCGAGATTGAAAAAACCTGGCGTACCGTGTGGGAAGAGCGCGGTTACTACACCGCCACCACCGATGCCGACAAACCCGCCTTCAGCATCCAGCTGCCGCCGCCGAATGTCACCGGCACCCTGCACATGGGCCATGGCTTCAACCAGACCATCATGGATGGCTTGACGCGCTACCACCGCATGCGCGGCTTCAACACCGCCTGGATTCCCGGCACCGACCATGCAGGCATTGCCACCCAGATCGTGGTCGAGCGCCAATTGGAAGCACAAAAAATTTCACGTCATGATCTCGGGCGCGAAAAATTTGTCGAGAAAGTCTGGGAGTGGAAAGAAAAATCGGGTTCGACCATCACCGGCCAGATGCGCCGCCTGGGCGCCTCGACCGACTGGAAACGCGAATACTTCACCATGGACAGCAAGCTGTCGTCGGCTGTCACGGAAGTCTTCGTGCGCCTGGTCGAACAGGGCCTGATCTACCGCGGCAAGCGCCTGGTGAACTGGGACCCGGTGCTGGGCACGGCAGTGTCGGACCTGGAAGTGGCGCAGGAAGAAGAAGATGGCCAGATCTGGCAGATCAGGTATCCGTTTGCCGACGGCAGCGGCCACATCACGGTTGCTACCACGCGGCCGGAAACCCTGCTGGGCGACGTCGCCGTGGCAGTCGATCCGACCGACGAGCGCTATGCCGACCTGATTGGCAAGATGCTGGTGCTGCCGCTGACCGGGCGCGAAATCCCCTTGATTGCCGACAGCTACGCCGACAAGGCCTTCGGCACCGGTTGCGTGAAAATCACCCCGGCGCATGACTTCAACGATTACGCCGTCGGCCAGCGTCACGGCTTTGCACCGATCAGCATTTTCACGCTGGAAGCGAAGATCAATGAAAACGGCGCCGCGCCCTATCAGGGCATGGACCGCTTCGTGGCACGCAAGGCCATCGTCGCCGACCTCGACAAGCTGGGCTTGCTCGACTCGGTCAAGCCGCACAAGCTGCAGGTGCCGCGCGGCGACCGCACCGGCGTGGTGATCGAACCGATGCTGACCGACCAGTGGTTCGTGGCCATGAGCAAACCGGCTCCGGAGGGCACCTTCTACCCGGGCAAATCGATTGCCGAAGTGGCGCTGGAAAAAGTCTCGGGCGGCGAAATCAGGTTCATCCCGGAAAACTGGACCACCACCTACAACCAGTGGCTCAACAATATCCAGGACTGGTGCATCTCGCGCCAGCTCTGGTGGGGCCATCAGATTCCGGCCTGGTATGACGACGAAGGCAATGTCTATGTCGCGCGCACCGAAGCCGAAGCCGTTGCCAAGGCGGGCGGACGCAGCCTCAAGCGTGACGAAGATGTGCTCGACACCTGGTTCTCGTCGGCGCTGGTGCCGTTTTCGACGCTGGGCTGGCCGCAGCAGACGCCGGACATGAAGATGTTCCTGCCGTCATCGGTGCTGGTCACTGGTTTCGACATCATCTTTTTCTGGGTCGCGCGCATGGTCATGATGACGACCCATTTCACCGGCCAGGTTCCGTTCGACACCGTGTACGTGCATGGCCTGGTGCGCGATGCCAACGGCCAGAAGATGTCCAAGTCCAAGGGCAATACGCTCGACCCGATCGACCTCATCGATGGCATCGGCCTGGAAGACCTGCTGGAAAAACGCCTGACCGGCTTGATGAATCCCAAGCAGGCCGAGCAGATTGCCAAGGCAACGCGCAAGGAATTCCCGAACGGCATTTCCGCCTACGGCACCGACGCCCTGCGCTTCACCATGGCCAGCTATGCGTCGCTGGGCCGCAACATCAATTTCGACCTGGGGCGCTGCGAAGGCTACCGCAACTTCTGCAACAAGCTGTGGAATGCCACCCGCTTCGTGCTGATGAATACCCAGGACAAGGATTGCGGTTTTGCTTTCCACAAGATGGGTGACTGCGGACCCGGCGGCTACCTCGATTTTTCCCAGGCCGACCGCTGGATCGTCTCGCGGCTGCAGCGCGCGGAAAGCGAGATCGAGAAGGGTTTCGCCGACTACCGCTTCGACAATATCGCCTCCACGCTGTACAACTTCATCTGGGACGAATACTGCGACTGGTACCTGGAAGTGGCCAAGGTGCAGATGCAAAACGGCAGCGAGGAACAGCAGCGCGCTACCCGCCGCACCTTGCTGCGTGTGCTGGAAACCGTGCTGCGCCTGGCGCACCCGGTGATCCCGTTCATTACCGAGTCACTGTGGCAGACGGTGGCGCCCATGACCGGCAAGGTCTTCGATGCGGCCGGCGAAACCATCATGCTGCAGCCTTATCCTGTGGCCCAGCCTGAAAAGATCGATGAAGCGGCCGAAGCCTGGATGGCGCAGCTGAAGACCATGACCGACGCCTGCCGCAACCTGCGCGGTGAAATGCAGTTGTCGCCAGCGCTGCGCGTGCCGCTGCTGATCGAAGCGGCCAAAACCGAAGACCAGGCCCGCTTGACGTCATTCGCTCCTTATCTGGTGGCGCTGGCCAAGCTGTCGGAAGTCCAGGTGCTCGACAGCTTGCCGGACACGCCGGCACCGGTGTCAGTGGTGGGCGACACCAAGCTCATGCTCAAGGTCGAGATCGATCTGGCCGCCGAGCGCGAACGCCTGGGCAAGGAAATCACCCGCATCGAGACCCAGGTGGCCAGCGCCAATGGCAAGCTGGCCAATGAAGCGTTTGTTGCCCGGGCGCCTGCTGCCGTGGTGGCCCAGGAACGCGAGCGTATCGCCGCCTTCATGGCGACGCTGGAAAAGCTCAAGGAACAGCTGGGCAAGCTGGCGGGCTGAGGTTTGCCCAGGGTTGGCGATGACGTCGATCGCTGACCATGGGCGCCGGCTTGAAAACGGACCTGCACCTCAGGTCCTGTTTCAGGATGCCGTGCTGCCGGATCCACGCATCAGAAAAACATATCCCTAGACGAACGATACGGTCAGCCCCGGAATGGGCACGCCGGAAAACGCCGTGCTCCAGGTTTGCCCTGGCTCGACCGTAAACGCTTCGGTCCAGGTGCCTGTGGTGATGATTTCGCCGGCAGCCAGGGGGGCGAACTGCGGCTGGGCTTGCAGCGTCTGGTGCAAGTGCCAGAGCGCGTGAACAGGGCTTTCCAGCACATCGCTGCCGAAGCCGGCGCCGCGCAGGCTGAAGCCGCCCTTGCGTCCACACGACATGGAAATGCTTGCCGTGGCCAGCACGGCTGAAAGGTTGCGCCGTGAAGCGCTGGAAAGCATCTTCGGTTCGCCGATGATCAGCGTGCCGTGCATGCCGAAGGCAGCAATGGCATCGGCAGCGGCAAACTTCCAGTTCGGGAATGGACTGACGATGATTTCAAAGCCGTGCGCCATCCATTCGATGTTTTCGGCAATTGTGTCGATGGTGTCATCCGGACCAGGTGCGCTGCCCAGGCAGAACACGATCTCGGGTTCAATGCGCGGCTGCTGCGCGCCCTGCAGGCTCTGGATGCCGTGGTTATCGACAGCGTAACGCACGGTGCTCTCGTACATGGGCGCCCAGATCGGCACCACCGGTGCGCCGCTGGGCTGGTTCGGCCAGTGATGCCGCTCGGTATAGCCGATCTTGCGCCCCACCATCCGGTCTCCTTCGGCAGTGCGAATGTCGAGGATGTTCTTTGCGATGTCATAGGCGTCTTCCACCGAGATGCCGGCACTGGCGGACAATGGCGCAATACGGCCGGAACTGGCGCGCAAGTCCAGCAATTGGTGCGCAAACCGGTTGGCTGATGCAGACATGAGCATGGGATGGGCGTTGGGTGCACGGAAATAGGAATAGGGTATTGTCTGCGAGACAAAATATTTGCACAAGCGGTGCGTGGCAAATTTGCTTGGCCGGATGCGCAGTACGTGGCATCGATCAAATTGATTTCACCAAGATATATTTCCGTAACGCAAAGGTTTGCGCAAGAGGTCCCGCGCTGCCATATCTGGCAGAAATCAGTTTACAGCGCATCCCACAGATCGCCATTCGGCCCGGTGCGTGGAGCCGTCACGCCAAAGTGGGCATAGGCAGCCTGGGTGGCGATGCGCCCGCGCGGGGTGCGTTGCAGGAAGCCTTGCTGGATCAGGTAGGGTTCCAGCACATCTTCAATCGTGTCGCGCTCTTCACCGATGGCTGCGGCCAGGTTGTCCAGCCCTACCGGCCCGCCCCCGAACTTGAACAGCACCGCTTCGAGCAGCTTGCGGTCCATCAGGTCGAAACCGGCGGCGTCGACATCGAGCATGACCAAGGCAGCGTCGGCGATGGCCTTGGTGATCTGGCCGTTCGATTTGACTTCGGCAAAGTCGCGCACGCGGCGCAGCAGCCGGTTGGCAATGCGCGGCGTGCCGCGGCTGCGCTTGGCGATTTCAAAGGCGCCGTCGTCGACGATGGGCGCATTGAGCAGGCCGGCGCTGCGGGTGACGATTTTGGCCAGCTGCGCCGGTGTATAGAATTCCAGCCGCGCGACAATGCCGAAGCGGTCGCGCAAGGGATTGGTCAGCATGCCGGCACGCGTGGTGGCGCCGACCAGGGTGAAGGGCTGCAGGTCCAGGCGCACCGAGCGCGCCGCCGGACCTTCGCCGATCATGATGTCGATCTGGTAGTCTTCCAGCGCCGGATAAAGGATTTCTTCCACTACCGGTGAAAGCCGGTGGATTTCATCGATGAACAGTACATCGTTGGCCTCCAGGTTGGTCAGCAATGCGGCCAGGTCGCCGGCGCGTTCGAGCACCGGGCCGGAAGTCTGGCGCAGGTTCACGCCCATTTCACGCGCGATGATGTGCGCCAGCGTCGTTTTGCCCAGCCCCGGCGGGCCAAACAGCAAGGTGTGATCGAGCGCTTCCTGGCGGTTGCGCGCAGCGGTGATGAATATCTGCAGCTGGTCGCGGATTTTTTCCTGGCCAACGTATTCGTCGAGCTGTTTGGGCCGCAGCGCCCGCTCGATGGCTTCTTCGTTCGGAGAGGCTGGCGCCGGGTCGATCATGCGCTGTTCGCTGAAATTGTCGGTCTGGATGCTCATGGCGCTATTCTACCGCGCAGGCCCGTGTATCAACGCGGGAACCATCGGGTAGAAGGGGCGGAACACCGGGCATGCAAGCGCCTGTTGCAGCCATGCAGCGAGATGAACAGCGCGCCGGGGGAGTGGCGCCCAGGTCCTGCCGGCAAAAGCGAAAAGATGCCTGCCTTGGCCACGATCTACGCTTTGGACAGCGCCTTCAAGGCCAGCTTGATACCGTCGGAAACACCGCTGCCGGCTGGCACCTGCTTCATCGCCAGCACCGCTTCCTTGTCGGAATACCCCAGCGCCACCAGGGCGTTGAGAATGTCGGAGCTGGCATCGTTGTGCTGGATGCCGGCGCCGTTGCCCAGATCGGCGCCCAGCTTTCCCTTCAATTCCAGCAGCAGGCGTTCGGCGGTTTTCTTGCCGATGCCGGGAATGCGTGTGAGCCGGCCGGCTTCCTGCAGCGTGATGGCTTGCGCCAGATCAGGCACCGACATGCCCGAGAGGATGGCCAGCGCCATGCGCGGACCCACGCCGCTGATCTTGATCAACTGGCGAAAGACGGCCAGTTCTTCCGCACTGCCAAAGCCGTACAATAACTGCGCATCTTCGCGCACCACGAAGTGCGTCAGCAGGACGACCTTTTCCGCCAGGCCGGGGAGATTGTAGAAGGTACTCATGGGCACGCTGACTTCGTAACCGACGCCGTGGCAGTCGATCAAAAGTTGTGGTGGATTTTTCTCAAGCAGGATTCCGGAAAGTCGGCCTATCATGGTGGCTTCGTGAGGTTGAACTTGCCGAGAATCATACAGGACAAAGACAGGAAAAACGCACATGAGATTCCGCCCGCCACGTTCATTCCATTCCACCTTTCCACCCTATGGCAGCAGCCGTCCCGGCTGGCTGCGCCGCATGCTGCCGCGCGTGCTGCCGGCCTTGGCGGCCACGCTTGGCGTATTGTGGGCTGCGCCGCTGACACTGATGGGCCTGCTGCTGGCCTTGCCGGTGGTGTGCTGGCATGGCCGCATCCGCCTGGTCGACGGGCCAACGCCAGCGCTGCTGGTCAGCGGCCCCTGGGCCGACCACATGCTGGCCCATCATCCGTTTGGCGCCATGATCGCCATGGCAATCGGCCATGTGGTGTTCGAGGAACGCAGCGGACTGTCAAAACGCATCCTCAGCCATGAGCTCGAACATGTGCGCCAGGCCGCGGCCTGGGGGCCGCTGTTCCCGTTCGCCTATATTGGCGCAAGCATGTGGGCGCGCCTGCATGGACGCGACGCTTATTTCCACAATGTGTTCGAAGTGGCGGCACGGCGTGCCGAACAGCACCTTTGAGGGATCAGGGCGGCGGAAATTGTACTGGAGGAAAATACGGTAAGACGACTGAATCGGCAGTCGCCACGGCATCGCAGCCCGCCGCGGCAATGCACTGACATGGCAGCGCCTGCACCGCGCGGGCGGTCAACCGATCAAACGCCCGGCGCGCACGCGCATGCCCTTTTTCACCAGCCCCGGCGCCAGCGCGCCAAGCGCACCTAGCACATCGCTGCTGTGGGCATGGCAGATCGCCACGCCAAGCGCGTCGGCCGCATCGGTGCCAGGCAAGCCTTCCAGGCACAGCAGGCGTTGCACCATGTCCTGGACCTGCTGCTTCTGCGCCTTGCCCTGCCCCACCACCGCCTGCTTGACTTGCAGCGCGGTATATTCCGCCACCGCCAGATCGGCCGACACCAGGCCGCAGATGGCCGCACCGCGCGCCTGTCCAAGCAACAGTGTCGATTGCGGATTGACGTTGACGAACACCTTTTCGATGGCGGCGCAGTCCGGGCCATAGGTGCGCGCCACTTCAATGACGCCGGCGAGGATGGTTTTCAGGCGCAGCGGCAAATCGCCGTCGGGCGTCTTGATGGTGCCCGAAGCGATGTAGCCGAGTTTGTTGCCCTGCTTGCGGATGACACCGAAACCGGTGGTGCGCAAGCCGGGGTCGATCCCCAGGATGATCATGAGCGCGGCAGCGCCGGATCAGTGGCGGAAATGGCGCACACCGGTGAGCATCATGACGATGCCGTGTTCATCGGCCGCATCGATGACTTCCTGGTCGCGCATCGAGCCGCCCGGCTGGATGACGGCCATGGCGCCGGCTTCCACCACCACGTCGAGACCGTCGCGGAACGGGAAAAAGGCATCCGAGGCGACCGCCGAGCCAACCAGCGACAGGTTGGCATGCTGGGCCTTGATCGAGGCAATGCGGGCTGAATCGACCCGGCTCATCTGGCCGGCGCCCACACCGAGCGTCATGCCATTGCCGCAGAAGACGATGGCATTGGACTTGACGAATTTGGCCACGCGCCAGGCAAACATCAGATCCTGCAGCTGCTGCGGCGTCGGCATCTTCTTGCTGACCACCTTGACTTCATGCAGCAGCACGTTGCGGGTATCGGCCGACTGCACCAGCAAGCCGCCGCCGACACGCTTGAAGTCGCTCGGGTTGGAGGCGCGGCCAAACGGGATTTCCAGCAGCCGGACATTCTGCTTGGCGGCAAACGCCTTCCGGGCGCCGTCGGTGAAGGACGGCGCAATGACGACTTCGACAAACTGCAGCGCCACCGCCGCCGCAGCGTTGGCGTCGACTTCGCAATTGAAGGCGATGATGCCGCCAAATGCCGAGGTCGGGTCGGTCTGCAGCGCCTTGCTGTAGGCTTCCAGCGCGCTGATGCCGATGGCCACGCCGCACGGATTGGCATGCTTGATGATCACGCAGGCGTTTTCGTCGAAGGTCTTGACACATTCCCAGGCCGCATCGGCATCGGCGATATTGTTGTACGACAGTTCCTTGCCTTGCAGCTGGACATAATTGGCCAGCGCCCCATCGGGCACGGCGACGTCACGGTAGAAGGCGGCCGACTGGTGCGGGTTTTCGCCATAGCGCATTTCCTGCACTTTTTCGTAATGCAGGTTCAGGCGGTCAGGATAGGCATTGCGGGTCGCATGGGCCTTGTCCTGGCCAAGCGAGGTGAAGTAGTTGGTGATCGACCCATCGTACTGGGCGGTATGGGCGAAGACTTTCTTGGCCAGCGCAAACTTGGTTTCATAGGCTACTTCGCCATTGCTCTGCAGCTCGGCCAGCACCGGCGCATAGTCGCTCGGGTCGCACAGCACGATGACATCCTTGTGGTTCTTGGCCGAAGAACGCAGCATGGCCGGGCCGCCGATATCGATGTTCTCGATCGCTTCTTCGAGGGTGCAATGCTGGCGTGCCACGGTGCTGGCAAACGGATACAGGTTCACCACCACCATGTCGATGGTGGGAATGCCGTGCTCGGCCAGCGCCGCCACATGTTCGGGAAAGTCGCGCCGCGCAAGGATGCCGCCATGAACCTTGGGATGCAGGGTCTTGACGCGGCCGTCGAGCATTTCCGGGAAACCGGTGTAGTCGCCTACTTCGGTCACTGCCAGGCCGTTTTCGCGCAGCAGCTTGGCGGTGCCGCCAGTGGAAAGGATCTTGACGCCATTGGCCGCCAGGGCGTTGGCGAACTCGAGGATGCCGGTTTTATCGGAGACGGAGATGAGAGCTTGTTTGATCATGATGGCGCCAGCCGGAGTGATTGATAATCTAAAGGATGTGGAGTGCACCGCAGTGCATTGGAGTGTGTTGAAAAGCGTTTGCGCCGGTAGGACGCGTGGCTCTGCGCCTGGGTCTACGTTTTTCCATGCGCTTTGGTCCGCCTTGCCTTGCCTGGGCAGCCCATCAGCCCGGATTCGAATCCGGAGTCGAAATCGGATTCACATTCGCGTTCATCAGGCGCCAGGCGGACACCCGCTCGCAAGGCAGACCACGCCGCAAAACCGGACCACGACCGCTTAGGTTATCCCACTTCATGTGTTTGATCAGCAAATATTTCAGATCAGACCATGCTGCTGCAATTTCTTGCGCAAGGTGTTGCGGTTAATGCCGAGCATTTCGGCAGCGTGCGACTGGTTGCCATCGGCGCGCGACATGACAGCTTCGAGGATCGGTTTTTCAACGGTGAGTACCACCATTTCATAGACGTTCGACGGTGGCTGTTCGCCCAGGTCCCGGAAGTATTTTTCTAGGCTTTTCCTGACGACGTCCTGGATGCTCTCTTTGCTCATTTTTCGCTTTGCGCTGGATGGTTACGCTGTTTTGGACTGGGGGAATCAGGCGGCCAGCGCTGGTTCAAAAAGCCGGTATTGTAACCGCTCGCCATGTTGGTTCTGCAAATCAAGGAAAACATCGAGTGCGGCGAGCTGCTCGGCACAGGATTCGATGCGGTTCATCTGCTGCCGGAATGCTTCGCCGCCGGCCAGCTCCCGCACATACCAGCCGATGTGTTTGCGCGCCGTGCGCACGCCGAGATAGTCGCCATAGAATGCATAATGTGCCTGCAGGTGCTCGGCCAGCAGCAGCCGCACTTCGGCCACCAGCGGCGGCGGCAGTATCTCGCCGGTGCGCAGGAAGTGATCGACTTCGCGAAAGATCCATGGCCTGCCCTGGGCGGCGCGGCCGATCATGATGGCGTCGGCACCGGTGGCCGCCAGCACCGCACGCGCCTTTTGCGGCGTGTCGATGTCGCCGTTGGCCACCACCGGAATGCGTGCCGCAGCCTTGACGGCGGCAATGGTGTCGTATTCCGCATGACCGCTGTAGCCGTCGGTGCGCGTGCGCCCGTGCAGCGTGAGCATGGCCACGCCTGCGCTTTCGGCAATGCGGGCAATCGCCAGGGCATTCTTGTGTGCACGGTCCCAGCCAGTGCGAAACTTCAGTGTCACCGGCACCTCGACCGCGCCGACCACCGCATCGAGAATGCGCGCGACCAGCGCTTCATCCTGCAGCAGGGCCGAGCCGCACCAGCTGTTGCAGACTTTCTTGACCGGGCAGCCCATGTTGATGTCGATGATCTGGGCGCCGCGGCCCACATTGAAACGGGCGCATTCGGCCAGCATGGCCGGGTCGGCGCCGGCAATCTGCACCGCACGGGGTTCCATCTCGCCGTCGTGGTTGATGCGCCGCGACGTTTTTTCACTGGCCCACAGGCGCGGGTCGGAGGCTGCCATTTCGGAGACGGCATAGCCGGCGCCAAGCTGCTTGCACAACTGGCGATAGGGCCGGTCCGTCACACCGGCCATGGGAGCGACAAACACATTGTTGCGAAGCTGGTAGGGGCCGATGTTCACGGGACGGGACAGGTTGCAGACGAAAAGCGCTATTTTAGCCGTAAAGCGTCTGGCTCCGGCCGCCTGCCTTGAAATTAAGCAGGCCGGTATGAAACCGGCCCGTGGTGGCAGGGGATGCGCTAGAAGTCAGGCACGCGCAGTCGCCTCAATGCGCCAGCGCAGCAAATTCCTGTTTGGCTTCCTGCATGCCCTGGCTGGCATGCAGGATGAGGTCATCCAGGCCCATCATCTGGCTGTTGTAGGTTGCGTGGCCAACCGAGAGGCCCAGGCGGATGGCGGAGTTTTCCACCTTGATCGGGTTGGCGATGAAATGATTCCGCAGCCGCTGGGCAATGTCCTCGCTGTCAGCGGCATCGGCGCCCTGCATCAGGAACAGGAATTCCACACCGGTCCAGCGTGCGCCGATGGCGCGGCTGCCAAGCACTTCCATGGCCTGGCGCGAAAACGCCATCAGGATCGCGTCCGAAGTACTCCAGCCATACAGCGAATTGAGATTGTTGAAGCCCTCGATGCGGCACAGCACGATCGAAGTCGCTTCCCGTGCAGCGCCGATGCCGCCGATGCCGCCGATGCGGTCTTCCAGCACATGCATCATGTGGCGGCGATTGAGCAGACCGGTGAGCGAATCCTGCTGGCTCTTTTGCGCCACCAGATGTTTCAGGTTCGATTGGGTCCAGATGATTTCCGCCACGTGGCAAAAAGCCTGGAAAGCGCCCACGCCCATGGCAGCGAAATAATCCAGCGTATCGGCATAGAACACGATCACGCCGCGCAAGCCGCGCTTGACCGAACGCAGTGGAATGGCCAGCGCTGCGCGGGCGCTGCAACGCTGCGGTTCCCGTTCCCAAGGCTGGAACAGGGAGTGGAAATTGTTATGGTCGCGCCCCCCCGAAGTCAGATCCTGCGTGAATGGCACCACGGCGTCGAAACAGCTGGCCGGCAAGCGCCAGTCTGCTGCTTCGCCGGCGCATTCGCCAGCCGCTGTGTAGGGCTTGACCTGGGTGGAATCGCCTTCGCAAAAACCGACCCAGAGAAAACGCAGATGGGAGGAAGCGCTGAGGATTTCATTGCACAACACCTTGACGCTTTCGCGACCGCTGTGGGAATGCGGCAGAATTTCCAGTAAGGCATTGAGGGCGCGACCCAGACGCTCGCGTTCGCTGTCGACCGCAAAACTGGGTGCCAGCGATGGGATGACAGGCAGGACGCCGCCGGTCGAACGTGGTGAAAAAAGATTGAACAGCATGATTTCCTCCAAGCGTAGATGCCATCTGCCCTCATCTGCCATCGTGATCGATTTCAATTCACCGCCAGAAGCAATCCTGCTGCAGCGGCATTATGAATTAAACGATCAATTTGAACAAATCTGCAGCCTGATGAAATATTACCTGAAGTAAATAAAAGTTGTAATGCGTCAACTAAATAAAATCGATAAAAACGCGAAATTTGTTGATTTATTTTTTTCATTCTGGTCAAAACAATCACGCTTGCCAACCGTTTAGCTGACCTCGTCGAGCGACTTCTGGTCGAGGTGCGTGACTTGCGACCAGGCTTCGATTTGAAAAACCTGGCCATCCCAGCTCAGCCGGTTGATGGTGGCATTCTGGATGTCAAAGTCGCGCGGGGCCTGCAGATCAATCTTGCGTGCGGCGCGATACAGGCACTCCAGTACGCCGCCGTGGGCTACGACCAGAATCTTCTGACCGCAGTGTGCCTGCGCCAAGCGGCTGACGGTTTCGACGCAGCGGTCAAAAAATTCCCGCAAGGTCTCGGCACGCCGCTCGGAGTCCGGATAACGGGCGTCGACGTCGCGGCGCAGGAAAGCCGCATAGGCATCGGGAAACAGAATCGGCAATTCCTGGTGCAGGACACCTTCAAAGCCGCCATAACAGCGCTCGCGCAAGCCGGCTTTGGTGGTGACCGTCATGTTGCGCGTCGACGCCACGGCTTGCGCGGTATCGTGCGCGCGTTCCAGATCGCTGGAATAGATGGCGTCGAAAGCTTCTGCAGACAGTGCCGCAGCCAGAGCGGCCGCCTGTTGCCGGCCGCGGGCGTTGAGGGCAATATCGGTGTGTCCCTGCAAGCGGCGCGCGGCGTTCCAGTCGGTTTCGCCGTGGCGAACCAGGATGATTTCTGTCATGTTGTTCCAGGTGATGAGATGGTTGCGATCAGGGATGGGATGGTACTGCCGGCTTGACCTGCAACCAGAAGGTCACTGGCCCGTCATTGGTCAGGCTGACCTGCATGTCGGCGCCGAAGCGTCCGGTCTCCACTAGCCCACCCTGGTGCTGCGCGCGGGCATTGGCGACAAAGTCGTCGAACAGTTCCTGCCCCAGCTACGGCGCTGCAGCCGGGGAGAACGACGGCCTTGTACCGGAGCGGGTATCGGCTGCCAGGGTAAATTGCGGCACCAGCAGCAGGCCGCCCCTGGTGTCGGCGAGGCTGCGGTTCATCTTCCCCGCCTCATCGGCAAACACGCGGTAAGCCAGCAGCTTGGCCAGCAAGCGCGCGCCTTCGGCCCGGCTGTCACCGCGTTCGGCGCAAAACAGGACCATCAGCCCGGCGCCAATGGCGCCCACCGTCTGGCCATCGACCACCACGCTGGCGCCGGAAACCCGCTGCAGCAGCGCGATCAATTCAGGTGCACCCGGGCGAACTTGCGCTTGCCGACCTGGACCACGATACTGCCGGCGGCGACTTTCAACCCCTTGTCGGTAATGACGACACCATCGATGCGCACGCCGTTTTGCTCCACCATGCGCAGGCCGTCCGAGGCCGACGGGCACAAACCGGCCTGCTTGAGCAGCTGGCCAATGCCCAGCGGCGCGCCCGTCAGCGCGACTTCCGGCACATCGTCCGGAATGCCGCCGCGCGCGCGGTTGTCGAAATCGAGCAAAGCCTGTTCGGCAGCGGCGCGGTCATGGAAGCGTTCGACGATTTCCTGCGCCAGCAAGACTTTTACATGACGCGGATTTTCGCCCGCTTCAGTGCCGGCACGCAGCGCAGCGACCTCTTCGATGGAGCGCAATGACAGCAATTCGTAATAACGCCACATCATGACGTCGGAAATGCTCATGATCTTGGCGAACATGGTGTTGGCCGGCTCGGTAATGCCGATGTAGTTGCCCTTGGACTTGGACATCTTGTCGACGCCGTCGAGTCCTTCGAGCAGCGGCATGGTCAGGATGCACTGCGGCTCCTGGCCGTAATCCTTCTGCAGTTCGCGCCCCACCAGCAGATTGAATTTCTGGTCGGTGCCGCCGATCTCCAGGTCGCTGCACAAGGCAACCGAGTCGTAGCCCTGCATCAGCGGGTAGAGCAATTCATGCACCGAGATCGGCGTGCCGGCCTTGAAGCGCTTGGTGAAGTCTTCGCGCTCGAGGATGCGCGCCACCGTGTACTTTGCCGACAGTTCGATCATGCCGCGTGCGCCCAGCGGGTCCGACCATTCCGAGTTGTAGCGGATTTCGGTGCGCGCCGCGTCAAGCACCAGGCTGGCTTGGGCAAAATAGGTCTTGGCATTTTCGGCAATCTGCTCGCGCGTCAGTGGCGGGCGGGTGATGTTGCGCCCCGACGGGTCGCCAATCATCGAGGTGAAGTCGCCGATCAGGAAAATCACCGTGTGGCCCAGGTCCTGCAGCTGGCGCAGCTTGTTGAGTACAACGGTATGGCCCAGGTGCAGGTCCGGCGCGGTGGGGTCCAGGCCCAGCTTGATGCGCAGCGGTACGCCCGTGCGCTCGGCGCGCACCAGTTTCTGAATGAACTCGGCTTCGATCAGCAATTCATCTGCGCCACGTTTGACGATGGCCAGTGCCTTCTGGACAGCGGTTGACAAGGCCGGCGCCGGGGCCGCGTCGTTTGGAGAAGGTAGGTGGTCGTTCACGGTCATGATGGCAAATGAGGTAATACGCGAATTGAACGCGGATGAAGTTGGATTGAATATGCGTAGCGATGACCAGCATCGATGCGCGGGGTGGTTACGCTAAGTGAGCGCAAGCGTTTGCTATAATGCGTCTTCTTCGCCGATCTTGCCTAGTGTCAACAAAACAATTGATCAGCATCAGCAGTAGTTCGAATTTCGTCACAGATAGCGCGCCATCTTCAAGGCTCCTTGTGTTTTGCGCTATCCGTCAAATGGGTAACGATGGTAGGAAACCACGCTGCGCTTGAAAAGCGCTGGCGCAAGGGCTGCCTGCATCGTCATTTTGAGAACCGCCAAATTTTAACGTATTGAATGACCACATTCCCTAAATTCCTTCAGGTTCAACTGCTGGCACGGCGCCTGGCCGCAACCTCGCGCAAGACCCGCATCGTCTCCGGCTCGGCGATTTTCCTGGCGCTGTGCGCGTTTGGTTCCGCCGCCGTGGCGCCGGTCGCGCCTGATGCTTCCGACCTGCCGGTCAAATCGGTGGCACTCGAGCTGGCGCTGCCGGACCTGTCGTCACAGATCGCGACCATGTCGGCGTCAGGACATTACATTAGTGAAGAACGCATTCGTTCGGGCGACACCCTGGCGGCAATCTTGCTGCGCCTCGGTGTCAACGACAATGCCGCCGGCAAATTCCTGCGCACCGATGACAATGCGCGCGCCATCCTGCAGCTGCGTCCAGGCAAGCGCATTGCAGCCGAGATCGACGCTGACGGTTCGCTGGTGCGTCTGTCGACCATCCTTGCCGGCGGCACCGATAGTGCGCCGAAAACGCTGGTGATCGCCCGCAGCGCCAATGGATTTACCGCCACCCAGAGTGCCGCTGCGCTGGAAAAACGCGTTGAAATGCGCACCGGTGAAATCCGCTCGTCGCTGTTTGCCGCTACGGACCTGGCCCATATTCCCGACGCCATTGCGACCCAGATCGTCGACATGTTCGCAACCGAAATCGACTTCGGTTCCGACCTGCGCCGGGGCGACCGCTTCAGCGTGGTGTATGAAACATTCTGGCAGGATGGTGAAATGGTCCGCGCCGGCAAGGTGCTGGCAGCGCAGTTCCAGAATGATGGCAGCAACTACCAGTCGGTCTGGTTCGAAGATCCATCGTCCAGACAGGGTGGCGGCTATTATGGGTTCGACGGCAAGTCGCTGAAGAAGGCCTTTCTCAAATCGCCCTTGGAGTTCACCCGCATTTCCTCCGGCTTTTCCATGCGCCTGCACCCCATCCTGGGCAAGTGGAAACAACATAAGGGCGTCGATTTCGCCGCTGCCATGGGCACGCCGATTCGCGCCTCCGGCGACGGCGTGATCGACTTCTCCGGCACGCAAAATGGCTACGGCAACATGGTCGTCATCAAGCACTGGGCAAACTACTCGACCGCCTATGGTCACATGAGCCGCTTTGCACCGGGCATCCACAAGGGAATGAAGGTCAGCCAGGGAGATGTCATCGGCTATGTCGGCATGACCGGCTGGGCCACCGGCCCGCACCTGCACTATGAATTCCGCATCGCCGACCAGCCGCGCGATCCGATGACGGTGGACATTCCCAATGCCCAGCCACTGGCTGCGGCGGCCATGGCGCAATTCCGCCTGGTCGCTGATGGCATGACGCATCGCTTCGGCTTGATGAATCCGCTCAAGCCAGGGCTTGCCGTGGCGGCGAAATAAATGCTGGCCACCGGGCATGCTGTCCATGTTCAGAAAAGTTGACCTGGCACGTTCAAGACCAGCCGGATCACTTTTTGACCTGTTATGACGCCCCGACAATCCTCGCCAAGTGCGGGGATTTTTTTTTGATGACAATAGAACATTTTCTGACGAACAATTGACCAAACCTCGGTGGAACAAAGATGGACGATCGTGCTCGTGCCAAGCCGAAAATACTTTTGTGGCCCGGTCCGCAAGTATCGAACAGCAGTCTGTGTGCACATCTGGCCGATGCTGCCAGGCTCGGCATGCTGGCGCTGCAACAGCGCTGATCCGGCTGCACCTGGGTGCGCCGTGTCGATCGAAGGTTGCCAGGGTTCCCGCGACAACCCTTTTTTTCGGAGCGCACGGAACCGGTCGGATGCGCAGGTTACTAAACAGTGGTCCCAACATGCTTGATAGACACGCGTTCCTGGATGAAACGGCCGCGAATCGCATGCATGGCTCCCACTGTACCCTGAAGGATTTTCACCATGGATTCCGCTCGCTCCTCAAATTCGCCGCTGATTTCTCCATTCGATCGCACCGGCAATCTCCACAACGCCTCGGGCAGCGAGGAGATGCATACACAAAACCCAACTGAACTCAAGGCACCCCCAGCATTGACGCAGCGCGAGTCAGCGCGTCCGGCTCAGCAAAACACCGACACGAATGATGCGCAACGCGTGGACATCAAGGCAAGCGCACCGCAAGTCTTCGCCCTGCGCGCCAGGTCCTTGTCCATGCGTTACCAGATGAACGCAGGCAAGGAACTGCTGGCTCCCGCAGACCACCTCACGCATGAAATACAGCAGGTCGCCGCGCTGCTGGCCCTGCCGGAAAACACCGGCTATGGCCGCATGGCAGTCGCAGCACGCTATGGCAAACTGCGCGTACTGCAGCAGGAGATCGATGCTCTGCCGCGCAATGCCGAGGGCGAATTCGATGAAGCCGAGCAGCGCCAACTCGACACATCGCTGACCCTTGCCGCGCAAGGGCAGCAACAGAAAGCCGTCGAACTCCTGCTCGACCAGCCTTCGGGAATGCCTATCCTTTTGAAGCTCGAGTTCTACGGGCAAAACTTGCGTTCAGGTTGCATCGATACCCAGTTGCAGCAATGGATGCGCGGGCAACGTGCCACCATCGGCGCAGTCTTCCCGGGCAGCGATGCCAGCGAAACTGGCACCGTGTTCACCGAACTGACCGAGGTTGCCAATCTATCCCGCTTCCTCGGCAACGACCGCATTCCGCGTGCCCGCTATTGGCAGGAGGCCGCCCTGGCGCTTGCCACGTCGAGCAAGATGCGCCACCTGTTGGCAAGCACCATCGTCGAACAACTCGAGGTCCTGCCTGCCTCGCATTACGTCGAACCTCTCGGCATCACCGTGCCCACCGAGCAGCAATGCCGTTATTTCACCAGCTTCGTCTGTCAGTCTGCGCCCACGGTGCGGACACTGGCAGCGGACTCTGCAAACGCCGCCGCATGCTATGGGCCGGAGGGCCGTGCCGAAGTCAGTGAAAAGAACCAGTCCGAGATTGCGGCAATGGCGGATCTCGTGCAACGGCAAGCGATCACGCTGGTCGCAACGGCCGCCATCGAACTGCGCGAATTCGAGCGCCGCATCGTTGCCTTCGTCCATACCCTGACTATTCCCATGTGCGGTTCGAAGAAAGTCGGGGCGGAAGCCTGCGATCTGGGGCTGCACGAAAAGCTCGTCGAATGCATCCTGCATGCAGGGAAGGTGGACAAGCATGGGCCAGCATCGAGGCGTGACGTAGACGCGCGCAAACGGGGCTCGCAGCACGTCGATGACACCTACCGGATCGCCTTCGCACTGCTAGCCGATTTCAACGCCAACGGCTTTGTGGACAATCTGCTGCATGGCGAGGCACCGCTGATGCAGGACTTCCTGCAGTTCCAGTTACAGATACTCTACGATTGCTGCGTACAGATCATCCAGACGCCCGTGCGGCACTGAGCATCCCGAGCCCGAAATCACCGCGGTTGAATTCGGCGCTGGCGTCGGCGCCGCAACGCTGGCGCTTGGTTTCCTGTCGGGCACGCAGCCAAACTTGCTGACCGTCAGGGTCAGCGGCCTGGTCACACCGCGCAGCGTGAAATCGCCTTCCACGGCGACCAGCCTGTCGTCCTCGAACTTGAACGCGGTGCTCTTGCAGGCCGCCTTCGAATACTTCTTCATGTCGAACTGTTCTCCCGAGGCGGCCGCCTTGTTCATGGCCGGGAAGCCGAAGTCGGCCAAGGCCATGTCGATAGTGATGTCGACGCTACCGGTTCTGGCTTGCTTGTCGAGCATCAGCTTGCCACTGGTCTTGTTGGACTTGCCGCGCCAGTTCGAGATGCCGAAACGATCGGCCTCGAAGCTGGGGAAGGTGTGGCCAGGCTTGCCATTGAAAAGTTGTGGTCGTATATCCTCAAGAAATGACTTGCTTGCCGATTGATGCAATTGAACGCAATGCTATGATGGTGCTTGACCGTTTTCAGCAAACACCGTTTCTGCATTGTCCTGCAATTGGCTGCAGCGCACTGCATTCGTGCCGTTCCACTTCACCGCTTTGTTCCGACCATGCCGCATAATTCTGCCAACGATTCCCAGCAACGCAGCACCCCGGCCACCCCAAACCGCGCTCTGTACATCGGGCTGATGTCAGGTACCAGCCTCGATGGTGTCGATGGTGCGCTGGCATCGTTTGCCGATGCTGGTGCTGCCAGTGATGGCAGCCACGCCAGTGCGCCCGGTGTGATGCAGACGCTGGCAACCTCGTTCATTGCCTTCCCTGCCGAACTGCGCCGTGACCTGCTGGCGCTGCAACAGCCGGGGTTCAATGAAATCGAACGTGAAGCACTGGCTGCCAATGCATTGGTGCAGCTGTATGCGCAGTGCGTAGCGCGCCTGCTGGAAAAAGCGGGCCTGCCGTCAACTGCGGTGCGGGCGATTGGCGTGCATGGGCAGACCATACGCCATGTGCCGGTATTGGGGTATACGCGCCAGACCAATAATCCGGCATTGCTGGCCGAGTTGAGCGGCATCGATGTGGTTGCCGATTTGCGCAGCCGCGACATTGCTGCCGGCGGCCAGGGCGCGCCACTGGTGCCGGCCTTCCATCACTGGCTGTTCGGGGCGGACAAGGACATGCGTGTGGTGCTGAACCTGGGGGGCATTGCCAACATTACCCTGCTGGAAGATCAGGTGCGCGGTTTTGATACCGGTCCGGCAAATGTCTTGATGGATGGCTGGATCGCCCGCCATCACGATTGCGACTATGACACCGACGGTGTCTGGGCCGCCAATGGCAAGGCCGATGCGGGCCTGCTTGAACATTTGCGCAGCGAAGCCTATTTTCGCCTGCCGGCGCCAAAAAGCACCGGGCGCGATTTGTTCAATGCCGACTGGCTCGACGCCAGGCTCAAGGGTTTCGAACACCTCGCGGCCGTCGACGTGCAGGCCACGCTGGCGGCATTCAGCGCCAGCACGATCGCCGAGGCCATCCATGGCTGCGCGGCTGATGCCGTGGCAGTGTATGCCTGCGGAGGCGGCGCCCAAAACAAGGAATTGATGCGATTGCTGCAATTGTCGTTGGCCACCATCGGGTCGACAGCACGTGTCGATTCCACCGCTGCATTGGGCGTGGCACCGAACCATGTCGAGGCACTGGCCTTTGCCTGGCTGGCACAGCGCTTTTGCACACGCCAGCCTGGCAACCTGCCCGATGTCACCGGTGCGCGCGGACAGCGTTTGCTTGGGGCTTTGTATCCGGCGTGAAGTTCATCGACACCTCGCGATCGCTGGTGATTCAAGTGGCGTCTGCCTGGTGGCAATGATGACTGAGCGAGCGAGCGGCCAACAAAAAAGCGCAGACCAGTCTGCGCTTTTTTAAACTCGTTGCCACTTCAGCTACGGTTCCAGTAATTTCCTGAAACCATCTTGTTGCGCTGATGCACGCTCATGCACTGCGAGGTCAGCGCGATTGCGGTGCCACCAAACAGTCTCGGTCTTGCCTCGAGCCTGACATCGCCGAGGCAATCTTGACTCAAGCCGAGAAGGAAGAACCGCAACCGCAGGTCGTGGTGGCATTGGGATTCTTGATCACGAACTGCGCACCTTCAAGATCATCCTTGTAGTCGATTTCGGCGCCAACCAGATACTGGTAGCTCATCGAGTCGATCAACAGCTGCACACCATTCTTGCTCATGGTGGTGTCATCTTCATTGACGATTTCATCAAAGGTAAAGCCGTATTGAAAACCCGAACATCCGCCGCCTTGCACAAAGACGCGTAGTTTCAAGTCTGGATTGCCCTCTTCATCGATCAACTGCGCAACCTTGGAGGCGGCGCTATCGGTAAAGACGATGGGGGCTGGCATTTCTGCAACAGGCATTTCGGCGATGGCATTCATTTGGAACTCCGGCTGGATCGAACATGCGAACAAGGACCCATTATAGTCCTTTAAAATTTACCACGTGCATCAGCTCGCGCCCATCGTCGTTTTCAGCACATTTTGCGCAATTACTGACAACACCGGCACGATGCACAACCGCGAGGCGCCAGCGTGGCTGAACCAGTGAAACGCGACGCCGTTGTTTGCGTTGCGCTTGCTGCATCACGCTGCATGCAAAAGTTCAAGGCATTACCGGAACATGGTTCAAGCCGGTATTTTCTTCCAGGCCGAACATCAGGTTCATGCACTGCACGCCCTGCCCCGATGAACCCTTGACCAGATTGTCTTCCACCACCAGGATCACCAGCAAATCGCCATTGCCCGGACGATGCACGGCAATCCGCAAGACATTCGAGGCGCGCACCGAGCGGGTTTCCGGATGACTGCCAGCCGGCATGACATCGACGAAAGCATCATCCTTGAAGTGGTTTTCATACAGCGCCTGGAAATCCACATCCCGCGCTTCAGGCAAAATGGTCGCATATAGCGTGGAATGAATGCCACGGATCATCGGCACCAGATGCGGGACGAAGGTCAGGCCGATCTTGCGGCCCGAGATGGCTTCCAGACCCTGGGTGGTTTCCGGCAGATGCCGATGTCCCTTGACCCCATAGGCCTTGAAATTGTCCGAGGCTTCCGACATCAGCGTGGCGACTTCGGCCTTGCGGCCGGCACCGGAAACGCCGGACTTGCAATCGGCAATCAAGGCGGTTTCATTGACCAGCGCATGACCCTGTGCCAGCAGCGGCGCAAAACCCAGCTGCATGGTGGTTGGGTAGCAGCCAGGCAAACCGATCAGGCGCGCCGTCTTGATGGCTTCGCGGTTGACTTCAGGCAAGCCATACACAGCTTCGGCCAGCAACTCCGGGCAGGAATGCGGCATGCCATACCATTTCTCGAACTCGGCAGTGTCCTTGATGCGAAAATCTGCAGCAAGATCAAGCACTTTTACCCCTGCTGCCAGCAACGCCGGCGCCTGCGCCATGGCCACGCCGTGCGGGGTGGCGAAGAACACCACATCACACTCTTCCAGCCTGGCTTTTTCCGGTGCTGAAAAAGCCAGCTTCACACGACCACGCAGCGACGGATACATGTCGGCCACCGGCAGGCCATCTTCCTTGCGCGAGGTAATCGACGTCAATTTCACTTCTGGGTGGGTCGTGAGAATGCGCAACAACTCTACACCGGTATAGCCTGTGCCGCCGACGATGCCCACTTTGATCATGATGTCGATTCCTTAACAAATTAGTCAAGCGATTTTAAATGAAAAAAAACCGCCGGGCGCGAACCCGGCGGTTTTTTCGATACAGCTGACGTATCGTGTACGCGGATTAACGCTTGGAGAACTGTTTGGCGCGGCGTGCTTTGCGCAGACCGACCTTTTTGCGTTCCACTTCGCGTGCATCGCGGGTGACGAAACCGGCCTTGGCCAGTTCCGGCTTCAACGCTGCATCGTAGTCGATCAGGGCACGGGTGATCCCGTGGCGAACCGCACCAGCCTGGCCCGATTCACCGCCGCCGTTGACGTTGACCATGATGTCGAAGGTTTCGACATTGTTGGTCAATTCCAGCGGTTGGCGTATGACCATCAAACCGGTTTCGCGCGAAAAATATTCATTCGCTGGCTTGCCGTTGACGACGATCTGGCCTGAGCCGGTCTTGATGAAGACGCGAGCCACTGCACTCTTGCGACGTCCGGTGCCGTAGTTGTAGTTACCGATCATGTCTATTCCTTAGAATTCAAGTGCTTTGGGTTGTTGCGCAGCGTGCGGATGCGTCGCTTCAGCATAGACCTTGAGCTTCTTGATCATTGCATAGCCCAGCGGACCCTTGGGCAGCATGCCCTTGACGGCCTTTTCCAGCGCGCGGCCTGGAAAACGCTGTTGCATTTTCAGGAAATTGGTCTCGTAGATGCCGCCTGGATAACCAGTGTGGCGATAGTACGTTTTTTCGGTGGCCTTGGTGCCGGTCACGCGCAGTTTGCCCGCGTTGACGACGATGATGAAATCACCGGTATCGACGTGCGGGGTGAAGATTGGTTTGTGCTTGCCGCGCAACCGGAGTGCCACTTCGCTGGCAACACGTCCGAGGACTTTGTCCGTCGCGTCAATCACGAACCATTCGCGCTCGACCTCATGGTCTTTAGCGGAGAAGGTTTTTTGCATGATGACTTCCTGAATGAATGAACTGCATTTTGAATGGTGGTTCCACGGTGCGGCTGCTTCGCCAATCCTGAAGCAGCCGCAGGGTCCGCAGACTCTGCCTTATTTCCCCCCGATGAAATGGGAGAACCTGAGAGTATAACCAGTTCACTTCCTCCCAGTCAACAAATAGCGTTGTGTGTCATGCCGGATCCGGGGATAAGGCTACAATATCGTTCCCCTCCCCTATCGAGATATTCCATGGAATGCACAGTACGCTGGACCGGCTTGTCCGGCATGACATTTTTGGCTGAAACCGGCTCCGGCCATGTCCTGGCCATGGATGGCGCTCCCGATGGCGGCGGCCGCAACCTGGCGCCACGGCCGATGGAAGTGGTGCTGGCTGGTACCGGCGGCTGTACCGCCTATGACGTGGTGCTGATCCTGCGAAAAAGCGGCCAGGACATCCGTGGCTGCGATGTCACGCTCAAGTCGGAACGGGCCGAAAAGGATCCCAAGGTATTCACCACCATCCATTTTCACTTCACTGTCACCGGCCGCAAGCTCAAGCCCAACCTGGTGGAGCGTGCCATCAAGCTCTCGCATGAGAAATATTGCTCGGCCTCCATCCTGCTGGAAAAGACAGCAACGATTACGCACAGTTATGAAATCATCGACGATGGTGCCGACGCGCAAACATCTGCTGCGGCTTGATCTTCATGACCATCGGCACGCGCCGGATTTCCCTCCGACCTCCTTCGTGCCATATCGATGATCACGCCCAGGATGGGCATGCGGCGCCGCGCCGCGCTGCCTGAAACCTTGCTGCCGGTTCAGAGATAGTAGGCAGTCGTGGTCATGACCTTTGCCATGGCCCGCATGATGCTGCGAACCGGCGCCGGCAATGGCGTGGCGCCAAGTGCCTGGGCAGCGTTGCCGTGCGCGATTTCGTCCGCGCGCATTTGCTCCACGACTGCCCGTGATTTGCCGTCGCGCGCCGGCATTGCGTTCAGATGGTGGGCCAGATGCGCTTCCACCTGTTTCTCGGTTTCCACGACAAAGCCCAGGCTGGTTGCATCGCCCAGCCGCGCCGCAGCAGCACCCATCACATAGGCGCCGGCGTACCAGAGCGGATTGAGCAGGCTGGCGCGTGAACCCAGTTCAGCCAGGCGCTGGGCGGTCCAGGCCAGATGATCTTCTTCCTCGCGTGCCGCCTCGGCAAACTGATGCCGGGTAGCGCTGCTGCGGGCAAACTGCCCCTGCGCCTGATACAGGGCCTGGGCGCACACTTCGCCCACATGATTGACACGCATCAGGCCGGCACTATGTGATTTTTCTTTCGCGTCAAGCTCCACAAAGTCCGCTTCGATCGCCGGATTTTTTCGTGTTGCCGTTGCCACACCCGAAACAACACGCAGCGCCTTGTCAAATCCACTGATCAGTTCATCCACAAACATGGTGCTGCCTTTAATTATCCGGGCGCAACGAAACCAGTGGTTACGTTGCATTGATACTAAAAGTTATACGACAAAACCGACCATAAGCCAAATTATCTTTGCCCTGACGGCGCTTATTTGGTGAAATCACTACCAGCTTCCTGACCAAACGGTTTCGATGCAATGGCAGAAACACCCTAACAGTTACCGGAAACGTTTCACTGAGCAAGTCCCATTGAGCAGTTGCCAGAACAAGTCCAGGCAACCGATCACGGTGATCTGATGGCGCTCGGCGGCATGCAGTGGTGCATGCCGCCGAACGCATCCGGCATGTCAAACCTCTGGAGATTCTTGATGAAAAAATCGTACCTCGCACTGGTCTTACTCGGTGCATTTGCTGGCCTGACCCAGGTCGCGCAGGCACAGAGCAATATCACCATCTACGGTTCATTCGACGGTGGCCTGCGCAATCTGACCAATGTCGATCGTGACGGCAATGACCTGCTGAAACTTAATTCAAACGGCACTTACAACAACAACCGCCTGGGTTTCCGTGGTTTCGAAGATCTCGGAGGCGGACTCAATGCCCATTTCACGCTGGAAGCGGGTTTCAACTCGGGCAATGGCGCCAGTTTCGACAGCACCCGGCTGTTCAACAGCCAGGCATTCGTTGGCCTGACCGGCCAGGCAGGCACGCTTGACCTGGGCCGTCAGTATTCTATCAATTTCAAGACAATCAACCTTTACGACCCGTTCAACTACAAGTATCCGGGCATCTTGCCAAGCTCGACCCAAGGCAACAGCACCGTCATTACCAATGTCCCGGGTGAGCAGCTCCATACCCTGAACCGCCTCGATAACGACCTGCAGTACAGCTTCAAATATCGTGATTTCACGGCGCGTGCAGAGTGGGCGTTCGGCGAACAGGCCGGCCATAACCGCAATGGCTCGACGCAGGGAGCAGGTATTGCCTACGAAGGTGAATTGTTCAATGTCGCTGCGGCATACAGCCAGCAAAAACGCCTGGTCGGCGTTGCGAGCAGCGTGTCGTCGTATGAAGACATGCGCAACTGGACCGCTGGCGGCGC
>JBPBPY010000082.1:0-25363 GCA_050954505.1 Janthinobacterium lividum | reverse complement strand
ACCTGCGCCAGGTAGCCGAGCTTCGGCCAGGGCACAGTTCGGTTGAACATGAATTGATGCCGGATTTCTCCAAGCTGGCGGCGCCGGCCACTTGCACGCATTAACGCGAGTAGGGAAACAAGCAATCGAGAAAATTGTCGACAGTGGGGGAATCCCCATGGATGTCGAATCGTGGCCGTTCGTGAGCGCCGAGGAAATAATAGTCCGACTGTACCGGGTTCTCCACCAGAAAATCGAACCCGACCACGGGAATTTGAAAGCAGGTGGCCGCCTTTTCAGCGGCTTTCAAAATGTCCTCATGGACCACTCCGGTAACGTCTTCGACATTGTCGAATTTGCTGGCCATGAAATATTGATCCCTGTGCGGGACGCTGGAAAGCGTCAACTTGGCAGCGCCAAGGCACTGATCGATTTCACTTCCCAGGGTAATGGTGCTGGCTTCCTGCGCTTCGCGCGCACGATTCCAATCTTGAATCAATTGCTTGACGGTCTTTCGGCCGTCGCCAACCAGGTGTACAGGACCACGCATTGCAGCAGCAGTGACTTGAAAATCAATGACAACGAGGCGTAAATCATTTCCCGGCAAAAATTGCTGCAATATGATTTTGTCCCCGGTACCTGCTCCTTGCCGCTTCTCGATCAGGGATTTTTGTTTTTTTGCGTGACTGATGGCAGCAGCCAGATGCGCTTTGTCAGTGACTTTGGTCATTCCAATTCCCGACCAGCCATACGCCGGCTTGACCATGATCTGACCATGCCGTTTCAAAAACGCTTCTTGATGGCTTTGACTCGAAATGACGATTTGGTCCAATGTCTTCACGCCCGCATCGGACAGTCTTTTGACGGACTCGATTTTTTCATTGCATGACAAACGCGCAGATTTACCGATCGCCGAAGGCATGGAAGATTGACAGGAATGCTTCACTCCGCCATACGAGAGTACATACTTGCCATGTTTCGCATCCCGAATTTCAACCCCGATTCCCCTGTTATTGGCTTCAGCGATGATCAGGCTGGTTGTCTGCGACAAATCCTTGAATGGCGTTGCATCGAGTTGCGAAGCCACTTCGGGCGTGATCAATGCGCTGAGACCGAACTGGCGAACTTGACGAACGTAAGCACTATCTGCTTCAGGCAGGTTTGCACATGCCAGGCGCACAGCGTTCCACTCCTTCTCTGGTAAGCCATCGGTAAATGTCGTGATGATGTGCACTGCTTCCTTGGCACTATCCTTGGGAAATCTTTCCATATGCCTTGCAAGACAGATCAGTGCTTGGGAAGCAGATTGAGCGAACTCATCCTGGACTTGCGATCGCAAGGAAAGCAAATTTTTAAGCTGCGACAAGGAAGATAAGGCAAACGCTTCATCTGCATTTGCGTTCGCAGTGGGTGCCATAGCCAACAACAATGGTGCTGCCGCCATTTTGAAAATATCTGGCGAGCTTGAAACCGGTTTTGACCCTTTAGCCTTCGCTTCAGCAAATTCAGGAAGACCAAAGAAATGGCGCATCCTTTTACTGTTTTCAAGAAACGTTTTCAGACCATCTCTTGCAGAGTTCGGGCATCGATTGTCGTTTGTAACAGCGACAAGAATTTTTTGCAGATCGAGGTCGAACTCCTGATATAACGCCTCTACCCAGCGAACGCCAGATATTGACTTTGCTGCACCAATCGGCTCCGCTTTGGCGATGGATTCAATTTTTACATGCGTCAGTTTGCTGGTTTTGAAACCATGGTTGTATTTAGTATCGGGAAACCGTAAATCGATATTGCCCTTGACGACAACCGTGTGTGCGGCGGTGTCGGAACTATGGCCAACTTTGCGGTATTGACTTCTGACATAGTCAAGTTTTGGCGGCTGATTTTTTCGATAATGAAGCAGCCGAAAATCTCGATACACGCCGTCATATGCCGCAACATATCCGAACTCGATGCCACGCATTCGTAAGGCTGCGGCAAAGTCAGCGAGAAATGTACCGGCACCTATTCGACAACTTTGAAATTTGATGATCCCTACTTGGCGCAAACCGCATTTCGCCAGTTTGCGCGCCAGATGCGAAGCTGAATGATTGGCGAAGTGATCGTCTTCACTATGTCCTGCAAGATTCAAGTGGCTGGAAAAATCCAGCTTGGCAAGTTGGTTCAGACCAGGTTCAAGTGCAACACCAAATTTGCCTTCCTTTTCCCCAAGCGTGAAACAATGGTCCCACGGCGTTTTATTGGCGAATTTTTTTGCCTCGACAGAATTGCGCATCTTAAGATCGCTGATGCCTTCAGGAAAAGAACGTACAAGGAACCGGTCTCTCTGATTGAGGATCGTTTTATGTGAAGTTCGCCCGACGCTTGCATGGCTGACCCGGCTTTCGCCGGATGCAAGGGCAGGGTCGTTTTGGCCTGGTTCAGCGCGTTGAACAGGCTGATGAATTTGGCTCTTGATCGAAGATGGCATTACATTACCAATGGGTTCGCATTAGTGGTATCGAATGCTTGCGACCTTCGCAAACAAGCTGGATGAAAATAATTTCCAGAAAGTTTCGATTTTTTTGTACACGACGACAAGTTGCGCAGTTTCTGCAGGTATCGACGAATCAATCATGCCAAAAAAGATTGAGGTCATTGATCATTCCAATGGTTGTGGCGCTCCTCAACCTGATATATCGGATCTCTTGAATTTGCGGCAACGTGATTGCTTATAATTTGCGAAGACAGCATGCCTTTCGTTCATTATGTGGCTGCCTGGTCACTGTAGTTCCATTTCCAGGCTTTTGCCTCACCCGCCCACAGCGCCGGCTTCTTGCTGGCACAAGCTGTGCAAAAGGCCGTGGACTGGCCTTGGTTACATTGCACACCAGTGGCCAGTCATTCATCAAGCGTCATACCTTTGCGTGGCGCACCTTGCGGCGTGATGTTGCGAAACCAAGCAATCCCAATCCCAGCAATGCGCCAATGGCTGGCTCTGGCACCGTCGCTGTAGCGCCTGCTTGATAGACCAGGTTGTCGACGCTGGGCCAGAATCCGCGCGTGGCAACAAAGTTGATGCTGCTGACATTGGCGATGGTATTGCTGTAGGTGAACCAGCCTGTTTGTGGCAGCGTAATGCTCACGTCCAGAAGGATGGTGTTGGACAGGTCACGCAAGATCATTTCGATGATGTTGCCAGTGCCACCGGTATAGCCGGCGATTGGTGCGCGGTTGAAGTCGATGCTGGTGAAAGTGAATGGCGCTGCCGATGTAATCGAGTGGTCAGAGTTGTAACCCTCCAGATAGGGCCGGCCGGCATCCTGGAACACCCAGTTGCCTACCAGGGTAAAACCATCCTTGCTTGTCGACTTGGCGGTATTGAAGGTTTCGACAGTTGCGTGGGCAGAGGAAGCCATCAGCGCGCATGCGGCAATCAGGGTTGCGAAGAATTTTTTCATGTGAGCTCCAAGTTGATTGACAAATGAATAACATTTAGCAATAGTTATGCCAGGAATCTGCTTGTTCATATCAATCAATTGCTTGGTGGATACACTTCGCGTAGCATCTCAAATGTCTGGAATGGCAGTGTAAAAAATTCCGACAGGAATTTGTTACTCAAATCTTGGAAAATCGAACGCTGGTCGCTGATGCATTCCTTGAAGCAAATTCCATTTGCAATCATTGCCGCTTGCCATTAAGCTGTACGTCCATACAGTAAACGGTACAAGCGATGAAGTGCTTTGTTTTGGAAATGAAGGACTGTGGTGCGGTCGAGGAACATGCTGATCTGGAACTGCCGCCTGGTCACAGTGGCATTCTCGAAATCTTCGATACCTGCGAGGTTTCCCTCAACCGTATCCTGAAACTTGCCGTGCTCAAGGATGCAGTCGGTAATGTCATCAAGACCTTGTACAGCGTTTCCATCTTTTGCCTGGGCGATGACAAGCTGGGATTGACGGGCTTCGAGCGCACAACGAATGAAAATGTCTTGATGGATGTATGCCGCCGCTGGGTATTGAAGACAGAAAGCGTTCACGCGAGCTAACCCGTTCGCCAAGGCGGAAAATGCGATTGGTGCTGACCGATCGGCGTGGGGGTACCCTGCTTTCGGTATCCTCGGCTCACGGGTAAGCGCATGCCAGAACAGCATTCGGACTTGCCTTGGATTTCCTCGAGCAGATGCGCAGCTTGACCTTGCCACGCCGGTAAGTGTTAAATTTGCCGTCCTTGTTCGACCTGCCGCAGCGGGCCGAATGGAATCTCCTGGAACAATTCCTCATGGTCACACGCAGAAATTTCTTTGGTGGTGCCGCAGCGCTGGTCGGTGCGGGTTTGGTCAGCCGGGCGGGCGCAACATCGCTGCCAGAGGCGGTGTCCAAGCAGCATGCCGGTACTGAAGCGCCACCGGCGCCGTCCGGGCATTGCCCCCATGCCGGTGCGCCAGGGTGACCGCGTGCGCATCCGCGTCGGCAACCTGACCATGGATAACCATCCTGTCCATTTGCATGGCCATACCTTCGAGGTGGCCGGCACCGATGGCGGCTGGATCAGGTCGCAGCAGCGCTGGCCGGAAGTTGCCATCGATATCGCACCCGGACAAATGCGCGCGATCGAATTCGATGCCACCGAGCCGGGAGACTGGGCCTTCCATTGTCACAAGACCCACCATACGATGAATGCCATGGACCACGCGGCACCAGATCACACGTCCATGGACGAACATGCGGCTTCGATGGGCACACGCCACATGCCGCTGCCGCCAAACACCTTGCCGATGACGGGTGGTGCCGGGCCATTTGGCAGCATTGAAATGGGTGGAATGTTTACAGTTGTGAAGGTGCGCAGCGACCAGAAGCCGGGCGACTATACCGACCCGGGCTGGTACCGGCATCCCGCCGGTACGGTGGCTTATGAATGGACAGTTGATACGCCGGCGCCGGCATCGGCATCCGGTGCGCAGCTGGATAACTCCGGCAGTGGTGATGCGCCGATGGCCATGCTCATGCACGGGCATCATCATCCCTGAAGCCGCATGCATCGCGCACAAATGGCAAGCCACCCATTACCCTGGAGCCAAGGCGTGGGTGGTTCCCAGGCGCGGCAACTGACAGCAAATTTGCAGCATGCAAGGCAGGCCAGGTCCGCATTGCCGGATGGTGCGATGCGGTGGTGAAGACACGCGGATGAGCATGCCTGCCTAGGCCCGGTTTTGAGCCGCAATGCAGCACGTCCTGGCTGCTGAAATCACGATAAAACGTTCAGAAAAAGGATGCATTTTTTTATTTCCAGCCTATACTGAAATCAGAAAAAGCGTTTTCAGGAGACACGGTGATGAAACTGCATCTATCCGATATCTGGCATCCTTCCCACAAGGAGCACTCCGAACGTTACGACAACATCAAGTATGGCGTGCTGTTGATCGTGGCGATTCCTCTGGCAACCTTCGGCTCGAAATACATCGTCGAAGCGGTCTTCAGGATGTTTTATTGACGCTGCGGTGCTTTCGTTGATCGCACAGCAAAAACTTTTTTGCTACGTGTAGACGTATGGCGAATGATGCGTGATGCGTGGAGCAGGGCACGCTGTGCCAAGCCTGCGCATGCCTTGAGCCAGGCCAGGCTGGGCTTTACCAGTGGCCTGTCATCAACGAGTCATGGTATCCGCATACCTGCCCGCTCATGTAGCAGCCTCGGCACTGATCTACGTCTCCTGTAATGATCAAGCCCTGGCATCCCGATGCGTGTCCAATACATGTACCGAACAAGTGCCTGCGTAGCGCTGCCATTGTCCACATTTCCGAACGCTGGACGCGTGACTGATGTGGCATCTTGAACATCGGCGATAAACCCCGTCTTTTCCCTGCATGCCTCGCCAGCCAGTGCGGCGATAATCGCCCCTTCTGCGCGTCCAACGAGCCTTGCATGGAAAACACCACGACAGCGAGTCTCGACCCCGGCGACTGGGAAAGCTTTCGCCAGCAAGCCCATCGCATGCTCGACGACATGCTGGACCATACCCGCGACATCCGTGCCCAGCCGGTGTGGCAAGACGCGCCGGCGCCGGTGCGCGAGGTTTTCCATGTGCCCATGCCGCGCCAGCCCACCGAACTCGCGCAAGTGCATGAATCGTTCATGCACAACATCCGCCCTTATACAGTGGGCAATACCCATCCCGGTTTCATGGGCTGGGTGCATGGCGGCGGCACGGCAGTGGGCATGCTGGCGGAAATGCTCAGCGCTGGCTTGAACGCCAACCTCGGTGGCCGCAAGCAGATTCCCGTTGAAGTCGAGTGGCAGGTGCTGCGCTGGGTGCGCACGCTGTTCGGTTTTCCCGAGACGGCCAGCGGCTTGTTCGTAACCGGCACGTCGATGGCCAACATGATTGCGGTGCTGGTGGCGCGCACCCATATGCTCGGCACGGCAGTGCGCGCAGGTGGCATTGCCAACAGCGGCAAACAGATGGTCGCCTACACCTCGGCCGGCGCGCACGGCTGCATCGCCAATGCCATGGACTTCACCGGTCTTGGACGCAACGCCTTGCGCCAGATTCCCATGGATGCCGACTTCCGCATGGACGTCCATGCCCTGCGCCGTGCCATTGCCGCAGACCGTGCCGCCGGCCTGACACCATTTTTGATCGTCGGCACCGCAGGCTCGGTCGACGTCGGCGCTGTCGACAAGTTGATGGACATCGCCGATGTAGCCAGTCAAGAGCAGTTGTGGTTTCATGTCGATGGCGCCTATGGTGCGCTGGCCATGCTCTCGCCGCAGATCGCGCCGCAACTCCAGGGCATCGAACGGGCAGACTCGATTGCGTTCGACTTCCACAAATGGGGACAGGTGCCGTATGACGCCGGTTTCATCGTGGTGCGTGATGGCGCCGCCCACTTCGATACCTTCGCGGCCCAGGCCGCCTACCTCAAGCGCGAGTCCGCCGGCATGGCCGCCGGTTCGCCCTGGCCCTGTGATTTCGGCCCCGACCTCTCGCGCAGTTTCCGCGCCCTCAAAACCTGGTTTACCATCCAGGTGTACGGCGCCGACCAGCTCGGCGAAATCATTGCCCAGACCTGTATGCTGGCGCGCTACCTGAGCGAGCGCATCCAGGCCTTGCCCGCGCTTGAATTGCTGGCGCCGGTGGCCTTGAACATTGTCTGCTTTCGCTACATCGGCGGGGCTGGCGAGGGCGAGGGCATGCGCAGTGGAGATCGGACCGGCGCCGAACCTGGCGCATCAGATCATTCCGATGAGTCAACCGGCCACAGCTACCTGAACGCGCTGAATTCCCGCATCGTCATCGCAGTGCAGGAGTCCGGGCTTGCGGCGCCATCGAACACCACCATCAAGGGCCGGCTGGCGATTCGCGCAGCCATCGTCAACCACCGCACCACACGCGCCGACATCGACAAGTTGATCGATGCCGTCATCCATTTCGGCCAGGCGCTCGCTTTTGCGTAGCGCATAGGGGACACCATGAACACCACAACAACCGGCACGGCAGCACAGGATGCACCAGCAGTGGCGACAGCCGGGACCGGCCAAGCGCAATGCGATTTCCTTGGCCTCGCGCCGCTGATGCGCCAGGCCTTTGCCAAGCAGGACCTGCAGCCCTATGCCAGCGGCCTGATCGAGCGCATTTCGAAACTGCCGGACGACGCCCATGCCTTGATGAACCTGGCCAATACCTTGCTGCTTTCCGGCAGCCGCGAGCTGGCATTGGCGGCGCAGGGCGAAGCGCTGGCGCTACAGCAGCTGTACGACATTCCCGCCACCGGCATTGAACGCCTGCGCCTGCTGGTCTTCATGGCTGCCGGCGACCTGATGGCCAACACGCCGCTGGAATTCCTGCTTGAAAATTCGGATGTTGCGCTGACGCTGCTGTATGTCGGCGCCGGCATTCCAGCACCGGAAGTGCTGCCCGAACACCACGCCGTGTTCATCGCCATCGGCCAGTCCGATGACAATCACGAACTGCTGCTCGAACTGGCGCAAGTCATGGCCGACTGGCCGCGTCCAGTGATCAATGCTCCCGAGCGCATTGCCGCACTGGCGCGCGACAAGGCTTGTGCCTTGCTGCGCGATGTGGAAACCATTGCCATGCCGATGTCGGCGCGCATCCCGCGCGACTGCGTGCGTTTGCTGGGCCAGGACCAGATGGCGCTGACCAGCCTGCTTGAAGACGGCGAGTTTCCCATCATCGTGCGGCCGGTTGGCTCGCATGCCGGCCATGGCCTGGAAAAAATCTCGACGCCAGCCGAGGTAAGCGCCTACCTCGATACGGTCGCCGGGGAAGAATTCTTCCTCTCGCGCTTCATCGACTACCGCAGCGCCGATGGACTGTTCCGCAAGTTCCGCATCATGCTCATCGATGGCCAGCCATTCATTTGCCATATGGCGATTTCATCGCACTGGATGATCCATTATCTGAATGCCGGCATGGCCGAGAGTGAAGAAAAACGCGCGGAGGAAGGGCGCTTCATGGCCAGCTTTGCCGAAGACTTCGTGCCGCGCCATGCCGCAGCGTTTGCCGCCATCACCGAGCGCTTGGAACTGGATTATGTCGGTATCGATTGCGCGGAAACGCCGGATGGCAAGCTGCTGATTTTCGAGGCAGACAGCGACATGATCGTGCATGCGATGGACCCGGTGGACATGTATCCCTACAAGCCGGCGCCGATGCAAAAACTGTTTGGCGCCTTTCGGGCCATGCTGGTCAAGCGGGTCAATGCCGCCATTGCACGGGAGAGCGAAGGCGCTTGAAGATTGCGGCTGAAGCTGGAGGTTTGCGCGGCAAAAGCTGTTCGGCTGCGAAGCACAAACAGCCGGTCCATTTTGATGCCGGCGTTTGAACCCAGGGTCACCCTGGGCTGGTCAACGTCACCACACTGTTCACGGCCGTGCTTTTTGAGGCGCAGGTTTTATTGCGCAGCGTCCTGGTTCGCTTCCAGTCCTTTGGCCAGCAGCTGGGCTACCAGCTCGTTGAGTTCGATGCCGCGCTCCCTGGCCTGGTTCTGCAAGGTCTGAACCAGGTCGCTGTTGAGCTTGATGGCAAACGGCACCAGGCCCGCGGCCTGGTCGAGCTTGCGCTGCTCGCGCCGGTCCAGGGGCGCCGCTTCACCGAGACCGTACATCGGCGCACCTGGCGCCAGCGTCATGCCCATCAGTTTTTTTGCGGCGCTTTTCGCCATGCCGGTTTTTTTCATGTCGTGCTTTCAGTGAATCAAAACAGGCATTCTACGCAGGTTGGCCTTCGGGCGTCAGCGTAAGCAGCTGCGTGCCATCCGTCACCTGGTCGCCAACTGCAAACAGCAATTCGCCGATCGTGCCGGCCACCGGCGCATGGAGCGTGTGTTCCATCTTCATCGCCTCCATCACCAGCAAGGCTGCACCGGCTTCCACGCTTTGGCCCGGCGTGACATGGATCGCAATGATCTTGCCGGGCATGGGTGCGGTCAGCCGGCCGCCTGCAACTTCGGCCACGCCGGCGTGTTCCAGCGGGTCGATGAAATCCAGGACCGTGTGTCCGCCCTGGGCAAAAATGTGGAAACGCTCGCCATCGCGCACCACAGTACCGGACATGGTTCCTGCGTCGAACTTCAGCGTGAATTGCTTGCCCTGCTGTTCAATGCCGTGAACCGTGATGGAATCGCAGCCTGCAAGATCCTTGCTTTCAGCTGCTGTAATACCTGAGCCAGTCCGGGCACTGCTGTCGATGGCAACGTCCGAAACAGCGCCAGCACCGGTATCTGCCGCAACTACTGTTCCAGCATCAGGGCCCTTGTCGACCGCGCTACCTGTATCAGCGTTTCCACCGGCACCGCTGGCCTTGGCACCTGAGCCTGTTCCGGCGCCGCCATCGGCACTCACCCGCGTCAATTGAAAGCCCTCATCCAGGTAATTCAGCAAAAACGCCTGCGTGCCGGTCTCGTCGGCAAACTGCAGCCGCCGGCTCAAGCGGCCATGCAGGCGCCAGCCCTGCATGTCGGTCCATGGATCACCCCATGGATCATCGGCTTGTGGCGCACAGGCGCTCTGCGCTTCCGACGCCATCAGCGCCCCCACCGCCAATGCCGCCGTTGGCATCGCCACCGCCGTCGCCGCCGGGAACAAAACATCATGATGCCGCTCGATCAAGCCGGTATCCAGGTCAGCGCTGGCAAACGCCGACGACTCGACCAGGCGCTTCAAAAAGGCCACATTCGAAGACAGCCCGACGATCTGGTAGGCGCTCAACGCCGCAGCCATGCGCGCCAGCGCCTGCTCGCGGTCGCTTCCCCAGACGATCAGCTTGGCCAGCATCGGGTCGTAGTACGGTGAAATCGTGTCGCCCTGGCGGATGCCCGAATCGATGCGCACGGCGGCAGGGTTGCCAGGCGCGCCGCCGAGCATGAAGTTGACGGCTGCGGGCAAACCCTGGTGGCGCAACATGCCGGTCGAGGGCAGGAAACCTTTTTCGGGGTTTTCCGCATAGATGCGCGCTTCGATGGCATGGCCGTTGATGGCCAGCTGGTCCTGGCGCAGCGGCAGCGGCAAGCCGGCGGCCACGCGCAACTGCCATTCGACCAGGTCGGTGCCGGTGATCATTTCGGTTACCGGATGTTCGACCTGCAGGCGGGTATTCATCTCCATGAAATAAAACGAACCATCCTGGTTAGCGATGAACTCCACCGTGCCGGCGCCGACATAACCCACCGCCTTGGCAGCAGCCACGGCGGCCTGGCCCATGGCGGCGCGGCGCTCGGGCGTCATGCCTGGCGCCGGCGCTTCTTCCAGCACTTTTTGATGGCGGCGCTGCACCGAACAATCGCGCTCGAACAAATACACGCACTCGCCCAGGGTGTCGGCAAACAGCTGGATTTCGATATGGCGCGGGCGCGTCAGGTATTTTTCCACCAGCACCTTGTCGTCGCCAAAGCTGGCGCTGGCTTCGCGTTTGCACGACGCCAGCGCGGTGATGAAGTCCGCGGATTGTTCGACAATGCGCATGCCCTTGCCGCCGCCGCCGGCGCTGGCTTTGAGCAGCACCGGATAGCCAATGCCGTCGGCCTCCTTGCGCAGGAACGCCGCATCCTGGTTCTCGCCGTGGTAGCCCGGCACCAGCGGCACGCGCGCTTGCTGCATCAGCGTCTTGGCGGCTGACTTCGAACCCATGGCGCGGATTGCGGATGCAGGCGGGCCGATGAAGACCAGGCCGGCGTCGGCGCAGGCCTGGGCAAAGCCGGCGTTTTCAGAGAGGAAACCATAACCGGGATGAATGGCCTGGGCGCCGGTGGCCAACGCCACCTCGATGATCTTGTCGCCGCGCAGGTAGCTTTCGGCCGCGGCCGCGGGTCCGATGCGCACGGCCTCGTCACAGGCCAGCACATGGGCCGCATGGGCATCGGCATCGGAATAGACCGCCACGGTGCGTATGCCCAGCCGGCGCGCGGTGGCAGCGACACGGCAGGCGATTTCGCCACGGTTTGCAATCAGGATCTTGGTGAACATGTCGGGACTTTCAATGAGTATGTTGTGATGCACGCCTGCACGTTTGCCTGGCAGGCGCCAGCGGCCGTGTCCTTACATCCTGAAGAGGCCAAAGCGGGTCTCCTCGATTGGCGCATTGAGCGCCGCACTCAAGCCCAGGCCCAGCACCCGGCGCGTGTCGGCGGGATCGATGACGCCGTCGTCCCACAGGCGCGCGCTGGCGTAATACGGATGGCCCTGGTCTTCGTATTGCTGGCGGATCGGCTCCTTGAAATCGCTTTCTTCCTCGGCGCTCCAGCTGCCGCCACGGCTTTCGATGCCGTCGCGCTTGACCGTTGCCAGCACACTGGCGGCTTGTTCGCCACCCATGACGGAGATGCGCGCATTGGGCCACATCCACAAGAAGCGCGGTGAAAAGGCACGCCCGCACATGCCGTAATTGCCGGCCCCGAAACTGCCGCCGATGATGACGGTCAGCTTGGTCACCGCAGCCGTGGCCACTGCGGTGACCATCTTGGCGCCATGACGGGCAATGCCCTCGTTCTCGACCTTGCGCCCGACCATGAAGCCGGTGATATTTTGCAGGAACACCAGGGGAATCTTGCGCTGGCAGCACAGCTCGATGAAATGCGCACCCTTGACGGCCGACTCGGAAAACAGGATGCCGTTGTTCGCGATGATCCCCACCGGCATTCCCATGATGTGGGCAAAGCCGCAGATCAGCGTGGCGCCAAAACGCGCCTTGAATTCATCGAACTCGCTGCCATCGACCACGCGGGCGATGACTTCGCGCACATCGAAGGGTTTGCGCGTGTCCACCGGCATCAGGCCATGCAGCTCGGCAGCGGGATACAGGGGTTCCATCGGCGCACGCATGGCCATGGCGTGGACCTTCTTGCGGTTGAGGTTGCCGACAATCGAGCGCGCCAGCGCCAGCGCATGATGATCGTTCTGCGCCAGGTGGTCGACCACGCCCGAGAGCCGGGTGTGCACGTCGCCACCGCCCAGGTCTTCCGCACTGACCACTTCGCCAGTTGCCGCCTTGACCAATGGCGGGCCGCCCAGGAAGATGGTCCCCTGGTCCTTGACGATGATCGATTCATCGCTCATGGCCGGCACATAGGCGCCGCCGGCGGTGCACGAACCCATCACCACTGCAATCTGGGCAATGCCCTTGGCCGACATCTGCGCCTGGTTGAAGAAGATGCGGCCGAAGTGGTCGCGGTCGGGAAAGACTTCATCCTGGTTGGGCAGGTTGGCGCCGCCCGAATCGACCAGGTAGATGCAGGGCAGGTTGTTCTGTTCGGCGATTTCCTGGGCGCGCAAATGTTTCTTTACCGTCAGCGGATAATAGGTGCCGCCCTTGACGGTGGCGTCGTTGCAGACGATCACGCACTCGATGCCCGCCACCCGGCCAATGCCGGTGATGATGCCGGCCGATGGCGAAGCGTCCTGGTACATGCCATAGGCCGCCAGCTGGGAAAACTCCAGGAATGGCGTGCCGGGGTCGAGCAGTACCGCCACGCGTTCGCGCGGCAGCAGCTTGCCGCGCCCCACATGCTTGCTGCTGGCGGCAGCGCCGCCACCTTCGGCGATTTTTGCCACCTTGTCGCGCAGGTCATCGACCAGCACCTGCATGGCGGCGGCATTGGTGTGAAATTCTTCACTGCGTGGATTGATTTTCGAATCGATTTTTGTCATGTAATTATGTTGAGATCAGGAGTCGCCGCGCCACGGGTTTCTTGTTGTACTTTTTGTGCTGTTCAAAGCGTCTCGGCAAACAGCTCACGGCCAATCAGCATGCGGCGGATTTCACTGGTGCCGGCGCCGATTTCATACAGCTTGGCGTCGCGCCACAGGCGCCCGACCGGATACTCGTTGATGTAGCCATTGCCGCCCAGCGCCTGGATCGCTTCGCCCGCCATCCAGGTGGCTTTTTCCGCTGCATAAAGTATCGCCCCGGCGGCGTCCTTGCGCAAGGCGCGCACCGCTTCGGGCGTGCGGACCCGGTCGCAGGCCTGGCCCACGGCATACACATACGATTTGCAGGCCATCATGGTCGAGTACATGTCGGCCAGCTTGCCCTGCATGAGCTGGAATTCGCCAATGGCCAGGCCGAACTGGCGCCGTTCATGCACATACGGCACCACCACATCCATGCAGGCCTGCATGATGCCCAGCGGCCCGCCCGAGAGCACCGTGCGTTCGAAGTCCAGCCCCGACATCAGGACATTGACGCCACGGCCCACGCCGCCCAGCACGTTTTCCTGCGGGACTTCGCAATCGATGAACACCAGTTCGCCAGTGTGGGAGCCGCGCATGCCGAGCTTGTCGAGCTTTTGCGCGACACTGAAACCGGGCATCGATTTCTCGACCAGGAATGCGGTGATGCCGCGCGCGCCGGCTTCGAGGTCGGTCTTGGCATACACCACCAGCACATCGGCGTCGGGTCCATTGGTGATCCACATCTTGGTGCCATTGAGGACCCAGCGGTCGCCTTTCTGGTCGGCGCGCAGGCGCATGCTGACCACGTCGGAGCCGGCGCCCGGTTCCGACATCGCCAGCGCGCCGATGGTGTCGCCGCTGATCAGGCCGGGCAGATAGCGCGACTTCTGCTGCGCGCTGCCATTGCGCTTGATCTGGTTGACGCACAGGTTGGAATGGGCGCCATACGACAGGCCCACGGAGGCCGAGGCGCGGGAGATCTCTTCCATGGCCACGATGTGGGCCAGGTAGCCCATGTCGGTGCCGCCGTATTCTTCTTCGGCGCTCACGCCCAGCACGCCCAGGTCGCCCATTTTTTTCCACAGGTCCATGGGGAACTGGTCGCTGCGGTCGATCTCGGCAGCGCGCGGGGCGATTTCGGCCTGGGCGAATTGCTGCACTGCCAGGCGCAGCGCGGCAATGTCTTCGCCATGGTCGAAACTCAGGCCAGGCAGGTCAATGAATTGGGTCATTGATGAATTCCTTTGTTGTTGGTCAGGTTTACGCTGCGACGGCATGGCTGGTGATGCGCCGGTACTGGTCGAGCAGGTCAGCGCGCCGCTGTGCCGCGAGATCCATGTTGCGCTGCTTGACGTGGCCGTAGCCGCGAATCTGCTCGGGTAGTTTGGCCAGCTCCAGCGCCAGGGCAAAATTGTCGGCATTCAGCGTGGCACACAGTTCGTCGACCAGCGTCAGGTAGGCGCTGACCAGCTCGCGCTCCTGGCGCCGTTCGGCGGTTTTGCCGAACGGGTCGAGCAGGGTGCCACGCAGGCCCCGGCATTTGGCCAGCAGCTTGAAGACCGGCAGCATCCAGCCGCCGAATTCACGCTTGACCAGTTCGCCGCGGCCGTTGCGGCGCGACAGCAGCGGTGGCGCCAGATGGAAGTGCAGCTGGTAATCGCGGCCCGGCTCGCCTTCGAACTGGGCGCGCAGTTTGTCCATGAACTCCGGCGCCGCATGCAGGCGCGCGACTTCATATTCATCCTTGTAGGCCATCAGCTTGGCCAGGTTGTGCGCCACTGCCGTGCTCAGGCGCAGGGTATTGCGGCGCACGCTGTGGCTGTGCATGGTTGTGCCGGCTTCTGACCCACCATCCACGCTTGGGTGTGATCCCGGTGCCGATGCGGCTGCCGGGTTTTGCGTTGACCCTGATCCCAGGACAGCAGCTGCCAACGCACCCTCGGTGATATTGCCAAGCGCCTCTTCGCGGACCCGCACGCGCGCCACGGCATCGGTATACCGCGTTGCATATGCTGCATCCTGATACGCCTCCAGCAGCACGCGCCGCTCTTCGACGATGCGCGCAAGCGACGGTGGCATGTGCAGCACCACCGGCGTGCTCTTCACCGGCCGCAGCAGGTTCTCGACGGCGGCGGCGCCATGGTGGGCCAGGTAGCGGCCCCAGTCGAACGCCTGCAGGTTCTTTTGCACCGAGACGCCATTGAGTTCGATGGCGCGGCGCATGCTGGCGATGGCCAGCGGAATCCAGCCCTTTTGCCAGGCAAAGCCGAGCATCATGGGGTTGGCATACAGGGCGTCGCCCAGCACGGCGACAGCGCAGCGGTTGGCATCGATGAAGGAACAGTCTTCACCAACGCTCTCGCGCATTTGCGCACTGGTCGAGGCTTGCGGGAATTTCCAGTCCGGGTCGTGCAGGAATTGCGCCGTCGGTATCTCGGCGCTGTTGATCACGGCATGGGTGCTGCCGCGCAGCATCTTGGACAGCACTTCGGAAGAGCTCGAGACGATGGCATCGCAGCCGATCAGCAAGGTGGCCTCGCCCATGGCCACGCGGGTGGCATGGATATCGTCCGGGTGGGCGGCGATCTGCACATGGCTGACCACTGCACCACCTTTTTGCGCCAGGCCGGCCATGTCGAGCACCGTCACGCCCTTGTGCTCCAGGTGCGCCGCCATGCCGATCAGCCCGCCGATGGTCACCACCCCCGTGCCGCCAATGCCGGTGACCAGGATGCGGCAGGGCCGCGCCAATGGTTCGGCAAACGCCGCCGGTAAGGGCAGGGCGTTGAAGTCCGGCGCGCTGGGGCCAGCCTGCTCCAGCACCACCGGCTTGCGCACCTGGGCGCCTTCGGCCGTCACGAAGCTGGGGCAAAATCCGGTGACGCAGGAAAAGTCCTTGTTGCAGGACGATTGATTGATCTTGCGCTTGGTGCCCAGCGCGGTGTTCATCGGCTCGACCGACAGGCAGTTCGACTTCACCGAACAGTCGCCACAGCCTTCGCACACGGTGTCGTTGATGAAGGCGCGGCGCGCCGGGTCGGGATAGGTGCCGCGCTTGCGGCGCCGGCGTTTTTCGGTGGCGCAGGTCTGGTCATAGATCAGCACCGTGGTACCCGGCGTGTCGCGCAGGATGCGCTGCTGTTCATCGAGCAGTTCGCGGTGGAACACGTCCACGCCGGCCGGCAGCAGGCTGGCGCCGGCATATTTCTGCGGCTCGTCGGTCACCACGATGATCTTTTGCGCGCCTTCGGCCTGCATCTGGTACGCAATCTGCGGCACGGTCAGCGTGCCGTCGACCGGCTGGCCGCCGGTCATGGCCACCGCATCGTTGTAGAGGATCTTGTAGGTGATGTTGGCCTTGGCGGCAATTGCCGCGCGCACGGCCAGATGGCCGGAGTGGAAGTAGGTGCCGTCGCCCAGGTTGACGAAGATGTGCTTGTCGTTGGTAAACCGCATCTGCCCCAGCCAGGCCACGCCTTCGCCGCCCATCTGGCTGAAGGTTTCGGTTTCACGGTCCATCCACATGGCCATGTAGTGGCAGCCGATGCCGGCCAGCGCCCGCGAACCCTCGGGCACCCTGGTCGAGGTGTTGTGCGGGCAGCCGGAACAGAACCACGGTTTGCGCTCGGTCACTGCCATCACCGGTGCGGCGCTGGCCTGGGTTTCCTTGGCGTTGATGATGGCCAGCCGGGCGGCAATGTGCGCGCGGATGTCGTCGGACATGGCCGTCTTTTCCAGCCGCCTGGCAATCGCCTTGGCGATCAGCGAGGGCGAGAGTTCATAGCGGCCCGGCAGCAGCCACTGGCCGCGCGGCACCGACCACTCGCCGCCTTCATTGTCGCGCTCGTCGAACTTGCCGTAGACGCGCGGGCGCACATCATCGCGCCAGTTGTAGAGTTCTTCCTTCAGGGCGTATTCGAGGATCTGGCGTTTTTCTTCCACCACCAGGATTTCTTCCAGGCCGGTGGCAAAGGCGCGCGCATCCTGGGCGTCGAGCGGCCAGATGCAGCCGACCTTGAACAGGCGAATGCCGATCTGCGCGCAGGTGTCTTCATCGAGCCCCAGGTCGGCCAGCGCCTGGCGCACATCGAGGTAGGCTTTGCCGGCGGTCATGATGCCAAAGCGCGGCTGGGGCGAATCGATCATGATGCGGTTGAGCTTGTTGGCGCGCACATAGGCCAGCGCGGCGTACCACTTGTAGTCGAACATGCGCGCTTCCTGCACCAGTGGCGTATCGGGCCAGCGGATGCCCAGGCCCAGGCCATCGGCGGGCATGGTGAAATCGGTCGGCATGACGATCGACAGGCGCTCGGGGTCGATCTCGATCGAGGCCGTCGACTCGACCACGTCGGTGACGCACTTCATCGCCACCCAGAGTCCCGAGTAGCGGCTCATGGCCCAGCCATGCAAGCCATAGTCGATGTACTCCTGCACGCTCGATGGATACAGCACCGGGATGCCGGCGGCAATCAAGGCATGTTCCGACTGGTGCGCAATCGACGACGACTTGGCGGCATGGTCGTCGCCGGCCAGCACCAGCACGCCGCCGAACGGCGAAGCGCCGGCATAGTTGGCATGCTTGAAGACGTCGCCGCAGCGGTCAACGCCCGGGCCCTTGCCGTACCACATGCCGAAGACGCCTTCGTGCTTGACGCTGGGCCAGAGGTTGACCTGCTGCGTGCCCCAGAGTGCGGTGGCGGCCAGCTCTTCATTGACGCCCGGATGGAATTCGATCTGGTGTTCGGCCAGGTGCGCCTTGGCTTTCCACAGCGCCTGGTCAAGCGCGCCCAGTGGCGAGCCGCGGTAGCCGGAGACATAGCCGGCAGTGTCGTGGCCCTGGCGCCGGTCGCGTTCGCGCTGCAGCATCGGCAGGCGCGCCAGCGCCTGGGTGCCGCTGATGTAGATGCGGCCCTTGTCGACGGTGTACTTGTCATCGATGCCGACGGATTCGTCAGTGGTCGCATGATCGGTGCCGGGTTGCGTTTCGTTCGGCAATGCCGCGGGCGCGGCCATGGCTGGCGTCAAGAGTGTGGTCACGTGTCTCGCTCCATCATTTTAATTAGGATTTCAGTATATTCACGGGTTCGAATCTGGTAAAACCATAAATATGCATACCCCGTATCGGAAAAACGCATGGCATCCAATTTGACACTTCGGCAGTTGCGCTATTTCTGTGCCGTGGCCCGTGCCGGACAGGTTTCACTGGCCGCCATCGAAGAAAATGTGTCGCAGTCGACCATCAGCAACGGCGTCATTGCGATCGAGCAGGAACTGGGTATTCGTTTATTTGAGCGCTCGGCGCAGGGGGTGTCGCTGACGCCGGAAGGCCAGGATTTCCTGCGCCATGCGCGCCACATCATCGAGTCGGTACGTGATGCGGTGGAGAGTCCGCGCTTCAAGGAGCGCAGCCTGCGCGGCACCGTGCATGTGGCCGCCTCGTACACTTTGCTGGGTTATTTCCTGCCGGAGCAGATGGCGCGTTTCCGGGCCAGCTATCCCGATGTCGAGATCGTGGTGCATGACATGAACCGCGAGGAAATCGAGGCGGCGATCCTGGCAGGCGAAGTCGATATCGGCGTGGTCATCCTTTCCAACGTCGAGCGCCTGAATCATTTCGGCCATGCGGTGCTGATCCGTTCCCGGCGCCAGCTCTGGGTCTCGCCCACCCACCCGCTGGCACGCCTGCGCGCGCCGTCGCTGCGCGACATCGCCGCCCATCCGTATATTCTGCTGACCTCGGACGAGGGCGAGCGCTCGGCGCTGGATTACTGGCGCCGGCACGGCTTGGCGCCATCGGTCAGCCTGCGCACCAGTTCGATCGAAGCCATGCGCGGCATGGTCGGCCACGGCTTCGGCGTCACCATCCTCTCCGATATGGTCTACCGCCCCTGGTCGCTGGAAGGGCGCCGCATCGAAGCACGCCCGCTGGCCGATGCCATTCCATCGATGGATGCCGGCATGCTGTGGAAACGCCAAGGGGAATTCACTGAAGCGGCGGAGGCGTTCCAGCAGTTCCTGATCCAGTCATTCGGAATGTAGGAATTCTGCAGTGGACCTCATGTGCCGGCGCACCGGGCCGGTCTGTCCGGCCAGGTTTGGAGTTGTTATTCTGCCGACGAACGACTGGTCACAAAATAATCGAAGCGATCGCGAGCGGTCCTGTCCTCGCTGAATGAAGGCGAACGGATCTGTCTGAACGAGGAAGCCGAATAGTCCTGCGGCGTTCTGCTTTGCAGAATTTGAATGAAGGGTTCGATTTGCAAATCGCCGGGCCGTTGCCGTTTCACGAAGGCCGGATTTTCTGCCTGGCCATTCTCGTCCAGGCGATCGGCCAGGGCGTGTTCCAGCCGTTTGCCGTGCCGGCTGTCTTCAATTGCAGCAGCAATGACATCTGAAATCGATTCGCCGGTACTTCTTCCTGCACGCGCCTGGGCATTCTTTTCCAGGTAGCCCACGCCTGGCCTGACGAACTGGGTGCCCACGGTGGGTCCATAGACGAGCCGCAGGTCGATCGCTGCCGGCGCAAGCCGCTGCTGGGCTGCAATTTCATGGATCAGGTAATGATGGGTCAGTTCAGCCATCGTCGCGGCCGCCATGGGATCGTTTTGCGACAGGTAGATGAAACCGGTTTGCGATGCGGCAGCGTGACTGATCTGGTCCATGGTTTTTGCTGAAGCAAATCCAAAAGCCGCAGGGTCGGTGCATGCCTTGGCCAATGCCGGCAGCAATAACCTCGCGTAGCGAGGCAACACCTTGAAGCATAGCTGCGCTTCAATCCCGTTTTGTCCCGAAAGGCACCGAAAATTGTCGGCATCTTTCAATCTGAGGTGCCAGGAATCTTCCTTCAATCCCCGGTTTTTGGTCATATGGGCCAGGGCTGGCCCAATGAATGGCGCATTCTCGTGCTCACGCTGCAAACCGATCTCGAGACGGCCGATGAATGCCCTTTGCAACTGCATCAGCGAGATGGCGTAATCATCATAGGAAATTTCTTCATTGGTTTTCTTCTGCAGCTCCAGCGCCGTGGCTGGCGTGTGGGGAAAAACCACCAGGCAGAGATAAGCCAGCCGGCGCAGGGTTTCCGGATTTTCCACTCCTTCGGTGAGAACACGCGTTTGTTCCGCCACTTGCAGCAAGGACTGGAAGGCGGCAGGCTTTGGCACCGGATAACTGGCGCTGCCTGCAGGAAGGATCGCGGAAACTGGTACCGGTGAGACATTCCGGTGCGGATATACATCTCTGACTGGTGGCATATCAGTAGCCTTGTCTGGGTTGCAGTGCGAATAATTGGTTCACTAAACAGTTCAAGCCGATGCAGGTATTGGCGATTAGTGGTCAATTAGACAACATAGTTCCAAAATGACAATAAAACTTTGCTGGTTGTTGCCGCCTCTGCGTTCAACGTGTCTTGATGCCCTGCATTGCCGCACAAACTTATCCGAGGCTGGCCCAAAGATGCGCCGCTGCCATGGTCCGGTGCGGCCGATACTGCTGGAGAAGTTTCTCTGCGGCAGCCATATCAGGGCGTGTTTCCATGCCATAAAGCCTTTGCAGCCCGGAACGCACCGCCACATCCCCATGCAGCGAACAATCCGCATGGGCGTAGTCACGCAGCAAGGCATAGTTCACCGTCCACGGGCCTATGCCTTTTACCGCCAGCAGTGCAGCGCAGATTTTTTCCAGGGTGTTGTGCGCCGACGGCTCGAGGTCGATAACACCGCTGGCAACCGCAGCAGACAGCCGCAGCAGTGTCTCGGCCTTGGCGCGCGAGAACTGCTTGCCGGTCAAGGTTTCCACAGGGATGGACGCAGCGTCGGCTGCCGATGGATAACACCATAGCCCGCTGCTGTGACGCCGAGCGCCGGCCTGGATGAAGGTGCGCCGCAGTGACACGGCAAAGGCGACATTGATCTGCTGCCCCATGATGGCCCAGGTCAGCGCCTCGAAAACCGTCGGCGACTGAATCACGCGGATGCTGCTTTGGCGTTGCGCCAGCGGACCGAATACCGGATCGTCTTGCGTGAAGCGCACGAAGTCCTGCGGGTCGAGCAGCAAACCCAGCAGTCGCAAAACGCTCTGGTTTGCATGCTGCGTCATAAGGGCAGAAATTTCACCGTCGGCAGAGACCACGCAATGCGCAACAGCACCGGCCTGATCGAACCGGATGTCGATCACGGTTGGAACATCGGCCAGCAGCACGCCTTTTTGCATCTGCCGCTCGTCCACCGCTTCGGCCAGCTGTTCCTTATCGCGCCCATGAAAACGCAGTACATCGGCAATTGCATAGTTCGCCGGCAGCGGCAAGTCGAAAACCAGTGCTTCAGCATTGCCGCATGCCTTGACTTCATTCATCGCAAAGCTCCCATCAAGAGTCAACCAGTGTCTTCCCAAGGCCGCCAAAACCCAGCCTGAACTTATCCGATATACTTTCTTCTCGTAATTATGTGCACAAAGGTTAAGGTCTGTCCGATACCTTCAAATGTTCTTGCGCCTTGCGGCCAGTTGCCCAGGCAACGACGAATCGAGATTTTTCCCGTGCCGGTTCACGCCACGCAAAGTGCACTGGCATGTCCCCAACTGGCAAACAGCGCGGGCGCAGCCGGCCGGCGTGCTGCACTGTTCCCGCCCGCATTCACGAAAGCGTTCAATGACCCAACCCTTGTTCAAGCTGACCGATGGCGATTCGCCACTGATCATTTCCATCCCCCACGTCGGCTTTACCATCCCTGACGAGGTGCGTGAAAACTATAACGACATCGGGCTCGGCGTGCAGGATACCGACTGGCATCTTGACCAGTTATATGCATTTGCACAGGACATGGGCGCATCCATGCTTTCGGCCACGGTCTCGCGCTATGTCATCGACCTGAACCGGGCGCCCGATGGTTCCAGCCTCTACCCCGGCAAGACCACCACCGGACTGTGTCCGCTGGAAACCTTCCTGGGCCAGCCCATCTATCGCGAAGGCAGGGCGCCCGATGACGCGGAAATCGCCCGCCGCGTCGCAACCTGGTGGAAACCCTACCATGAAGCACTGGCGGCGCAGATCGCAGCCGTGCATGCGCGCCACGGCTACGTGGTGCTGTGGGAAGCCCATTCGATCAACAGCCAGTTGCCGCGCCTGTTCGAGGGTGTGCTGCCGAACCTGAACTTTGGTACGGTCAACGGCGCCAGCTGCGCCGATGCAATTTTCTCCGCGGTGCTGGACGTGGCCCGGCAAGGGCCGTACGAGGTCAAGCTCAATGGCCGCTTTGTCGGCGGCTACATCACGCGGCAATACAACGATCCTGCGCGCGGCATCCATGCGATCCAGCTCGAGATGACCCACAAGACCTACATGGATGAACCGGCGCCGTTCAACTACCGGCCCGATCTCGCTGCCAAGGTCCAGCCCTTGCTGCGCCAGGCGTTGACTGCAGCGCTGGACAGTGCGGGAGCGCTTCACGGCTGATGGCGTGCAGGAATAGCCTGCGCAGCGAAACCGTCGAAAAAGCAGCAAGGGTGGCGCCTGCCAACGCAGCGCGCCGATCGGGATCGCGAATTTGCCTGCCGAGTTCGAAGGCTACACAATGCTGCAGCTCACGGACATGCACATCAGCCGTTTGTTTCCGCAGGCATGGACGCAGGCGGTTGTCGAGGCAGCGAATGCACTGGACCCAGACCTGGTCGTGGTCACGGGCGACCTGATCGATGGCACCGTTCGGATCGCAGTTCGGACGTGGCACCGCTGCGTGGCTTGCATGCCAAGGATGGTGTCTTCGTCATCCCGGGCAACCATGAGTATTTTTTCGACCAAACCGCCTGGATGCAAAAATTTGCCATGCTCGGCATGAGACGACTGGAAAACAGCCATGCCGTCATCACCCGCTGCGGCGCGCAACTTGTGCTGGCCGGTGTAACCGACTTGTCGGCTGCTGAAAGCGGTCTGCCGATGCCCGACCTCGACAAGGCCCTGGCCGGGGCGCCGGCCAACGTGCCAGTCATCCTGCTCGACCACCAGCCAAAAAACGCACGCGCCGCCGCGGCGAGAGGCGTGGCGCTGCAGTTATCAGGGCATACGCATGGAGGTTTGGTCGTGGGACTGGAACGTCTTTTTGCCTTGGCCAACGGCGGTTATGTATCGGGACGCTACGACGTGCACGGGATGACCCTGTACGTCAGCAATGGAACAGCCTTGTGGGGCGGTCTGGCGCTGCGGCTGGGCAAGCCATCGGAACTGACCCGCATTACGCTCAGAAGCAAGCTTGCCAGGCGCGATGGACATGAAACAGGCCGGCCTCTGGATGGCGAGTCAACTGTGCCAGGCACCTGCGACGAAAACCTGTAAATTCCCGAAGGCAAAAAACGTGAAATTGCAATAAGTGAAATTATTTATGGAACTTTCACGGTCTGATTCCCACCTATGGCTGCTCGAAAATTGCTAAATAAGCATCTTAATTGTTTTGGCGATGTATTGGTCGGCGAAGACAGCATTCAGGGAATAGCCGCAGGAAGCACACCGGGCAGACTCGAACTCCAAATAACAGGGAAATCAAATGGTTAATAACGTTGCTGGCAGCTTAGGATTGAATCCATTGTCTTTGCTGCAGCGTAGTTCAGAAACTAACGAAGCAAAAAAAGAATCTGATGCAGCACTGCCGCATCACTCTGCGCTGCCAAGTATTGGCAGCTTTTTCAAGAAAGGGGGAACGCTGGCTCTTCTTGCGGCCGCGCAAATCAATGGCGCACATGCCAGCCCGACAAGCGCAAACTTCAATGGAAACATTGATGCCGATGGCGCAGTCAACAACGGCACGGACTTGTCGCATCCTGCGCAACCAAGTTCCGCGGTGGCTGTCAGCACTACCCTGGTGCCAAAGACCACGCTTACTGCCAGTAACCATTTGTCGGCAGAAGACATCCATTCTCTGACCACGTTTACAGCGGTAGCGCCTTCCACTACCGAAGTGATGCAAATTGAAGCAAGAAATGCCAAGGCGTTTTCCGATATTGCCAAAGCTTTCAAGCAGATGGATAAGCTGGTCGACAGGTTGGAGGACATGATTGATGACTTTTCAGATACGTCCGATGACGTGGATGATCAACTTAACAACATCGTCGAGCAGCAACTACCGGCCGAGTTGGAAAAACTGCAAGGCAGTGTCAGCCACGATCAATTAACGGGCGTTGTCTTGAACTTGATGAACAAGAACGATACCCTCAAGAACCTTAGCGAAGGCGACAAAAAAGAAATTGCCGAAGCAATTGCTGCGGAAATCATCGAATTTACCGATCCTGGTCAAACCGGGGCTTCGAATTCGCTCGCTGCTAACAAAGGTCTGCTGCTAGGTGGCATCGCACTGGCCGGATTGGCAATCAATCTCTGATCGTGGATCAAGCCTTGCACCGATAGTCGACACCGAATCACGGAAAAATCCAGGGCAAACTCTGGATTTTTTGTTTGTCATGTTGTGACCGCTTTGACAGCCTCCAGTCTCGACGGCTTCTGCAGATTTGTTTGAAAAAGAGAGTTTCCGCTGGTTATTTGGAACAAGAAATTCGCAAACAGCATAGTTCCTTCCATGAGGATTGATGGCATGCTTGGCAAATTGGCAGGATGCGATACGGCGTTGGCCGCCTATGCTCTGGCGCGTGTTCTTGATGGACGTCCGGTAGGTTCTGAAGAATTTGATTTACTCCGATACGCAAACGCTTCAAGAATAACGAGCAAATCATATTTTGATGGCCGCTGCAACGTGCGAACTGATCGCACCATCGGCAAAAGCGGCACAAACGCATGGCGGATGAAAAGCGCTGTCAATATCGTTCTAAAACAGGTCGGTGAATCGGGAATAACCGGATTAAAAATCACACCTGCCGTTCTTGCTGGCGTACTGGCATGTTATCGATCGGGTGCGTGTACTGAACAAGCATTGGTTAGCGCATTTGTCTGCGCGAGGAAAATTGCCAGTGACGAAATTGTCATTTTGCGACGCAACGAACTTCAGGACCATTGCTGGGTGGTCATCAAGAATATTAAAGCCAATTTATCCGTTGTCTGTGATCCATGGTGCGACGGCCCAGCCATCGCCACCGAGGACTCGCGCTATGAACTGGCGCAAGGGTCAATCACTGACCTGGTTATTACAGCCGAAAATGCTTCCCGGGAGGTCTTGGGGCTACAGGCCAAACTGAGCGAATCGGGCGTGGAAAGCTTGACGGCAGATAACTGCAGG